>CAYYVR010000029.1:12059-20456 GCA_964475185.1 uncultured Clostridium sp.
CATCAGGTTCCACGACACAAAACCAGGAACAACTGTTATAAAAAAACTAAGTACGACCATTACAAAATAAAACAATTTTTGGAGGAAACAATCATGGTATTCGAAAAAGTAGCACAGGCAATCGCACAGTATAAGGAAATGGACGCAGCTGAAATCAAAATGGAATCAAGCTTTGAAGAACTGGGACTGGATTCACTGGACATGGTGGAGCTCATTATGGAACTGGAAGAATCACTGGACATCCAGTTGGAAATGGATGAGAGCCTGAAAACCGTGGGCGATGTCGTCCGGGCCGTGGAAGCAAAGTAATTTTTAAGGAACACGCGGGATCCCGGCGTTTGATCGGGCCGATATGAGGAATTTTCAATGACTAATATTGCTTTTTTATTTCCAGGCCAGGGCAGTCAGAAACCCGGCATGGTCCGGGAATTATTCGATGAGCTGACCAGGGAAGAAAAAAACGAGCTGGAAGGAATCTTTCCGGGGCTGAGCCAGGCAGTGCAAAGTCCCGAGAAGGCCGATACGGATCACATGGCCGCACCATTGGTCTATCTGTCCGGGATCCTCAGTGCCAGGCTATGCCTGGACGCCGGCATCGTGCCATCCCATCTGGCCGGCTTTTCACTGGGCGAGCTGGCCGCCCTGTACACCGCCGGGATCACGAAACCCTATGAAATGCATGAGATCCTGGCCCGGCGGACCCGGGCCATGGATGAAGCCTGCGCAGCCCAGAGCGGCGCCATGGCAGCCGTCAACGGTCTGGAGGTATCGGCCATCGAAGAGATCCTGGCCAAATACCCCAGAGTATGGGCGGTGAACTATAATTCACCGAAACAGACCGTCATTTCAGGCCTTTCCACGCAGCTCACCGATGCGGTGGCCGAACTGAAAGGGGCAGGGGCCAAAGTGATCCTTTTGAACGTCAAAGGCGCCTTCCATTCCCCCTTTATGGAGCCGGCGGCGCAGGTTCTGGCCAAATCCCTGGAAGGGATCCAGTTCGGATCCTTCCGCTATCCGGTCCTGTCCAATCTGGATGCCAGGGTCTATCCTTGCGATCTCACAGAGATCCGCTGGCACATCGCCCGCCAGGTGGTGAGCCCGGTCCGGTTCACCGACATGGTCGGGCAGCTCTATGCCGACGGTGTCCGGGTCTTCATCGAATGCGGCTATGGCAAGACGCTGCAGGGACTGATCAGCCGGATCCTGCCGGATCAGGAGATCATTGTAACTGGCGTATCCGATCGGGCAGGACTTGCCCGCTTACTCGAAAAACTGGAGGAAACCACCATTGTTTAAAGATCAGGTAGTACTAATCACCGGCGGCAGCCGCGGCATCGGCCTGGCCTGTGCCAAAGCCTTCCATCAGGAAGGGGCCAGGGTCGCCATCATCCATTCCGGCAAGGGACCTTTGTCCGAAGAAGTCAGCGCACTGCTGAGTGAAGAGTTCAAAGCGTTTCCCTGCAATGTAGCCGATTTTGACGACGCATCGAAAACCGTGAAAGATGTCACCGAAGCCTTCGGGACCATCGATGTCCTCATCAACTGCGCCGGGATCACCCGGGACGGATTGTTCCTGTCCATGAAGGAAGCGGACTTTGATCAGGTCATCGACGTGAATCTGAAAGGCACGTTCAACTTCATGAAACCGGTCTATCCCATCATGATGAAGAAGCGGAGCGGACGGATCATCACTCTCTCCTCCATCGTCGGCCTCTCCGGAAACAAGGGACAGGCCAATTATTCGGCGTCCAAAGCCGGCGTCATCGGCCTGACGAAATCCGTGGCCCTGGAACTGGCCAGCCGCGGCATCACTGTCAACGCCATTGCGCCCGGTTTCATCGAAACGGACATGACACAAAAGATCCCGGAAAAAGCACTGACCGAAATGGTCAATGCCATCCCGATGAAACGCAAAGGTGCACCGGAAGATATTGCCAGTGCCTGCCTGTATCTGGCATCGGATGCGGCATCCTATATCACCGGCCAGGTTCTGGTCATCGACGGAGGATTATCTTTATGAAGCGAGTCGTGATCACCGGAATGGGCATCGTATCGCCCATCGGCAACAATGTTGAGACCTTCCGAACCAATCTGATGGCCGGCCGCCATGGCATCGGACCCATTACACGGTTTGATACCTCCGATTACAAAGCGACCCTGGGGGCCGAAGTCAAGGACTTTGATCCCAGCCATCTCATCGAGAAAAAAGAGCTGCGCCGCTTCGATCTGTTTTCCCAGTATGCGCTGGTGGCAGCGGATGAGGCCATGCAAAGCGCCGGGCTCCATGAAGCTGCCTTCGATCACGACCGGGCCGGGGTCTACATCGGCTCGGGCATCGGCGGCATGCTGGCCTTTGAAAACGGACTGCGTGACCTGGATCAGAAAGGCCCCCGGCGGGTCTCGCCGTTCCTGATCCCGGCCATGATCTCCAATATGGCCACGGGGCAGGTCGCCATCCGCTATGGCCTGCGCGGCCCCAGTCTCCCCGTGGTGACAGCCTGCGCCACCTCCACCAATGCCGTCGGCGAGGCCTTCCGCAACATCCGCTATGGCTACAGCGATCTCATCCTGGCCGGCGGATCCGAAGCCTCGATGACAGATATTGCCGTGGCCGGATTCATCGCCTGCATGGCGCTGACCGCTTCCACCGATCCCGACCGGGCTTCCATCCCCTTCGATGCGGAGCGCTCCGGTTTTGTCATCGGCGAGGGGGCTGCCGTTCTGGTTCTGGAAGAGCTGGAGCACGCCCTGGCCCGCGGGGCGAAGATCTATGCGGAAGTCACCGGGTACGGCAACACCTGTGATGCCTATCACATGACCGCGCCCGATCCCGAAGCAGACGGATCGGCCCGGGCCATCCGTCTGGCCGTGGAGGAAGGCGGCGACATCGATGTCGATAAGACCTACTACAATGCCCACGGCACCAGCACGGGGCTCAATGATAAAACAGAGACGGCTGCCCTGAAAAAAGCCTTTGGGGAAGGGGCCTACCGCCTGTCGATCAGTTCCACCAAGTCCATGACCGGACATATGCTGGGGGCTGCCGGCGCCGCTGAAGCCATCGCTTCCGTGCTGGCCCTGAATGAAAACACCGTGCCGCCGACGCTGGGATATCAGGTTCCGGATCCCGAATGTGATCTGGACTACACGCCCAACACCGCCAAAAGCAAGGAACTGGAATTCGCCGTTTCGGCTTCTCTGGGATTCGGCGGACACAATGCTGCGATCGTAATGAGGAAGTGGAATGATGGAAGATAAGTTAAACATCCTGGCCCGGGTGCTCACAGAGCACGGCCTGACCAAAATCAGCTATGAAGAAGGCGACCTCAGACTGAGCCTTGAAAAAGCCGGAACGCCGGTGATCCAGCAGGCTGCGCCCGCCGCTCAGACTCCGGCACCTGCAGCAGCCCAGGCCGCTCCGGCACAGGAGATCGCCGATGACACCGAAGCCGTCAAAGCCCCTCTGGCGGGGATCTATTACGGCAAGGCATCACCGGAGGCCCGCAATTTTGTCCGTGAAGGGCAGAAAGTCAAAGCCGGGGAGACGCTGTGCATCATCGAATCCATGAAAATCATGAATGAGATCAAGGCGCCCTTCGATCTCACCGTGGTCCGGATCCTCAAGCGTGATGAACAGGTAGCAGAGTACAATGAAGAATTGTTCCGGGTGAAGCGATGAACCGGGAAGATTTAAAACAGCTCATGCCTCACCGGGAGCCCATGCTCCTGTTGGACGAGGCCGATAAACTGGAAGACGGGACCGGCCGGGCCGCCTACCAGGTCCGCGGAGATGAATTTTTCCTGCAGGGTCACTTTCCCGGCAACCCCGTGGTCCCCGGCGTCATCCAGTGCGAGATGATGGCCCAGGCCTGCGCGGTGCTCCTGGGCGCCGATCTGAAGGGGACCCCGTATTATACCGGCATCCGGGAAGCCAAGTTCCGCAAAGTCTGCCGCCCCGGTGATACCCTCATCATTGAGACCCAGATCACCAAAACAAGGCATCCGTTCTACTTCGCCAAAGCCAAAGTCAAAGTCAATGGCGCAGTCCACTCCGAGGCGGAACTGTCCTTTGCCCTGGTGGAGGATCAGTAATGTTTGAAAAGATCCTCATTGCCAATCGCGGCGAGATCGCGGTGCGGATCATCCGGGCCTGTCGGGAGATGGGCATCGAGACCGTCGCCGTCTATTCGGAACCGGACCGGGAATCCCTCCATGTCCTCATGGCGGACGAAGCCTACTGCATCGGACCGGGCCGGGTCACCGACAGTTATCTCAACATCAGTGCCATCATCTCCATCGCGCTGGCCACTGGCTGCAGTGCCATCCATCCCGGCTACGGGCTCCTGGCTGAAAATGCCGGCTTTGCCGCCACCTGTGAGGACAACGGCCTGGTCTTTGTCGGACCGGCACCGCAGACGATCCGGCAGATGGGGGACAAGGAAGAGGCCCGCCGCATCATGAAAGATGCCGGCGTCCCGGTGGTCCCTGGCAAAGAAGGCGTCAGAAATGCTGAAGAAGCCAGAGCCTTTGCCCGGGAGGTAGGCTATCCCATCCTGATCAAAGCAGCGGCCGGCGGCGGCGGCAAAGGCATCCGCCTGGTCCGCTCCGAATCTGAGCTGGAAGGTTTATGGGACATGGCCCGCCAGGAAGCCCGGGTCTCCTTCATGGATGATACGCTCTATCTTGAAAAGTTTCTGGAGAACGTCAAGCACGTCGAAGTCCAGGTCCTGTGCGATACCCATGGCAACTGCAAGGTCCTGGGCGAGCGGGACTGTTCGGTACAGCGGCGCAATCAGAAGCTCATTGAAGAGAGTCCCTGCCTGAAGATCGATGAGGCCGAGCGCAAGAAGCTCTTTGCCTACAGTGAGGCGGCCGTAACAAACATCGGCTACCGCGGGGCGGGGACCATTGAATACCTGATGGATGTCGACCGTAATTTCTATTTTATGGAAATGAACACCCGCCTCCAGGTGGAACATCCGGTGACGGAAATGGTGACGGATCTGGATCTGGTCCAGTGGCAGCTGCGCGTTGCCGCCGGCCTGTCCATTGAAGATCTCACCTTCCAGTCCCGCGGCCATGCCATGGAGTGCCGGATCCTGGCCGAAGCGCCGGAACGCGATTTCGCGCCCAGTTTCGGCACCATCGAATTCCTGCACAGTCCCGGCGGACCCAACGTCCGGTTTGATACCTTCATCTACTCGGGATGCAGTATTTCACCCTATTACGATTCCATGGTAGGCAAGCTCATCGTCTGGAGCCCCACCCGGGAAGAGGCCATCCGCAAAATGCGGTCGGCCCTGGGCGAACTCATCATCGAGGGCATCGACACCACCATGGATTTCTACCTTGAATTACTCGATCACGAAAAATTCCTGGCCGGTGAATTCACCACCAGGGACCTGGAGACATAAACGATGAACCTGAAGAAAATGTTTCGCAAATCCATCAATCAGCTGGAAAAAACCGGCAGTCGGCCTGCATCGGACGCCTCCGAAAAAGACGGCCTGATCCGCCGGATCCGTCCTGAAAAAAAGACGAAGGTCCGGGAAGCTGAACGAATGACCTGTCCCGCCTGTGAACACCAGGCGCTGCGGGAGGACTTCGCCAGGGCTTATTTCGTCTGCCCCAAATGCGGTCATCACCTGCGGATGAGTGCCCGGCAGCGTCTGGCCATCGTGGCCGACCAAGGGACCTTCCAGGAGATGAATGATCATCTGTCATCCGTGGATTTCCTCCAGTTTCCCGGTTATGCCGGCAAGCTGGAAGAGGCCCGGAAGAAAAGCGGTGAGACCGAAGCGGTCATCACCGGGATCTGCGAGATCTCGGGCGTTGCGGCAGCCCTGTTCATCATGGAACCGAATTTCATGATGGGATCCATGGGATCCGTGGTGGGGGAAAAAATCACCCGGCTGTTTGAAGAAGGCACAGCGAAGCAGCTGCCGGTGGTGGGATTTTCCGCCTCCGGGGGGGCCCGCATGCAGGAAGGGCTCACATCCCTGATGCAGATGGCCAAAACCAGTGCGGCGGTCCGCCGTCACAGTGATGCGGGTCTTTTCTATCTGTCGGTCCTGACCGATCCCACCTCGGGCGGTGTCACGGCTTCCTTCGCCATGGAAGGCGATGTCATTATTTCTGAACCGGGCGCGCTGGTCGCCTTTGCCGGCCCCCGGGTCATCGAAGGCACCATTCGCAAGAAACTGCCGGAGGGCTTCCAGCGGGCGGAAACCGTCCTTGCCCAGGGATTTCTCGATCAGATCGTCAACCGGCGCAACATCAAGGCATATCTGCGGCGCATCCTTGCGCTCCACGGAGGGGTTTAAATGGCATCCATCGATATCGTAAAAAAAGCCAGGGATACCAAACGCCCCACGGCCATGTACTATGTTTCCGCCATTTTCGAAGACTTCATGGAAATGCACGGCGACCGCAAGTTCGGAGACGATCCGGCCATGGTGACGGGTCTGGCCCGTCTGCTGGGTCAACCGGTGACGGTGATCGCCCTGGAGAAGGGACGAAACACCAAAACGCGGATCGCCCGCAATTTCGGATCGGCGCATCCCGAGGGTTACCGTAAAGCTTTGCGTCAGATGAAACAGGCTGAAAAGTTCAACCGGCCCGTCATCTGCTTCATCGACACGTCAGGTGCCTACTGCGGCATCGGCGCAGAGGAACGCGGTCAGGGCCAGGCCATTGCCGACAATCTGTTCCAGATGAGCGGCCTGACCGTCCCCATCATCTCCATTCTGGTGGGGGAGGGCGGCTCCGGGGGAGCCCTGGCCCTGGGTGTATCCGATGCGCTGTGGATGATGGAGCATTCTTTCTATTCCGTCATCAGCCCCGAGGGCTGCGCCTCGATCCTGTGGAAAGATCCCACCCGCATCGAAGAAGCCTCCGAGAGCCTGAAGATCACACCGAATGACCTGACCGAACTCGGCCTGTGCGATAAAGTCTTCGCCGAAGGCCGCCACTTCAGGGAAATCAGCCAGGAGATCCAGCAGGAACTGAAGGAAACGATCGCTCAGCTGCAGGCCCTCTCGACGCAGGACCTGCTGGAACGCCGCTATCAGAGATTCCGCCAGACCGGATTCTTCAGCGAAGACGGATCAGTTCAGATCTCAGACCAGAACACTTAACCTCAAAACCGCATTCGATTCAGGCCTGCACAAGCAGGCCTGATTTCAATTTAGCGCTTCACCACAAACCCGAATGACTTTCCCGACAACCATCCCACAGAGAATGACAGGGCTGCTTCTTAGGTTTACCATTCGGTTTATTTATGGTCCAATGTGCGGTTCACTGTACGGTTCATTTTCGGATTCATTTTATCTTCATGTTTGCTTCTTTTTTTCGTGTCCAATAACCTTTGGTTTTATGATAGAATTGTATCGTCTGTTCAGCCTTTGAATTTGATCGATCTGCTGTTTTTTGGAATCGAATCCTCACTTCGGCTCTTCTTCAGGATGCTGCTGCAGACGCTACCCTAAAAAATCAACAGGAGATTCACAATGCACGCATTGGTCCAATTTATCACTGAACACGTCGATCCCGTGATCGCGGTGCTGATCACCTCAGCGCTGCCCCTCATCGAACTTCGCGGTGCCATTCCCGTTGGCATGTCTCTGGGCATGTCTGCCGTGGACGCCACCATTTTAAGTTACCTGGGAAGTATTGTACCGGTCCCGTTCATCCTGCTTCTCATCAAGCACATTTTCAAATATCTGGAGACCACCAAAGTCTTCGGACCCATCGTTTCCAGGCTGACCCACAAAACCATGAACACCAACGCCGATAAAATCGAAAAGTACGGCGCCTGGGGTCTGCTGATCTTCGTGGCCATTCCGCTGCCGGGCACCGGCGTGTGGAGCGGCAGTCTGGCTGCCTCGCTGATGAACATGCGCTTCAAATGGGCTTTCCCGTCCATCCTCATCGGTAATGCCATCGCAGGGCTGATCATCATGGCCCTGAGCAGCGGCGTTTTTTCCGTCATCGGAAACTGATTCACAGAGGGTTCCCCAGACAGGAAAAATCAGCGATCGCACCAAATGTCAACAAGATAACTTTTCCCCGGGATCTTCCCCTGGGATCTCAACACCAAGCCTGAAACACAAAAAAACCAACGGATTCCCTGAGCTGAGCTAGCGCCAGTGCCTGGAAGCGGTTGGTTTTTTATTTCAATCGAGAATTCAAGTACGAGCCGAACTAAGTAACCATACGTTACCTTTGGCGGAGCCAACAATGGCTGGGTCCTCACCTCAGGATATCTCTGCGAAGATCCTGCTGCTGAATTCGCGAAAAACAGATGATCCCAAAATAAAAGATCAGGCATCAGCCGATCAGGAACAGGGACTGAACGTTTTGTTCAGTCCCTGAATCCATTGAGATGGGATTTCTTTG
>CAYYVR010000030.1:0-20244 GCA_964475185.1 uncultured Clostridium sp.
AGATTTTTGGAATTGCATCTTGATAAAGTTGCAATTATTCATAACCCTCTAATTAGAAGGCCTGTTTTCAGGCCTCGAACCGGCAATAAATAAAGGTTTATCAATTCGAACTCTGTTCGTTCAATTATTGTCATATTAATAACCATAGTGATTTATTGAATAAAACACGCGTTATCCTTCGATCAATTGTCAATCAGCCTTACCAGGAACAAGATATGTGATAAAATCATAGTTGACAATAAATCAGCCAGTTTGTCAGCCAGTTTTCGCCCGGTTTTCAGCCCGATTTCTGCAAATGGATCTCAGTGGAACCTGACTGCCCTGGCCTGGCTGAAAAGGAGCTGCCATGAAAATCCGAATACTTCAGCTTTTGATCCTCTTCGCCCTGCTGATTTCAGGCTGCAGTCTGAACCTGAGGACTCCTGCCGGTCCCGCAGAGACCACAACAGCCACATCAGTTTCCCAGTCCGATACGGCGCCGACTCTGAACCATACGACTCAGACGACAGCTCCGCCCACCGGCTCGACACAAACAACTCCTGCCAGCATTCCTGCAAAGGGTATACTGAGCGACCCGGCAGAATACGGACCCGGCAATCCGAAATCCCATGCAGCACAACCCGTTCCCCGGGATCTTGCCCACCTTGAAGACAAGACCCGGGAAGAAGATGAAGTCTACCGTGAGATCTTTGAAGACCACCTGAAGCAACACTATCCGGAATATTCCTTCCGGGTCATCGATATCATGAATTTCCAGAGCAATGGAACAACCTTTAAACGATCCCGGGGGTATGCTGCCCAAAGTCAGGACATCGCCATGGATCTCTATTATGACGGTGCGAAAGTCTTTGATTCCTTTCAGCAGGACGTCGTTGAGCGAGGCAATACGATGGATCGCTGGCGAATGGAATATCGTCGTCTGCTGGAACCGCTGACCCTTGAGATCATCCCGCTGAAGCTTGCTTATCCGGACGTTTCCTTCGACCATTTTGAAGACAGCTGGAGCAGTTTCAGACTGGACGAACCGTTTGATCCTGAATCTGCAGTCCATCCCAAGACTTTGGACCTGTACCTTCAAAGAGACGGACTGGATCGGGTGCAGACATCTGATGCGGCCAGTCAGATTTTTCAGAAGATCCATTCCATGGAATTTCGCTTCAACGAGTATTATCTGAATCAGCAAAGTGAGTCGGGCAACTACTTATCCTATCAAATCCCCCTCCGTCTCATCGGCAAACAGTCCCTGACCGCCGAAATCGAGCAAGTACTCTCAGGAGCCGATTCGGCTTATCTCATCAAAACTGAACGATGACCAGGAAACCTGAATACCAGAAAACCTGAGTATCTGAGTACCTGTGTACCTGAATGTCAGAATGTCAGAATGTCAGAATGTCAGAACGTCAGAACGTCAGGACTTCAGAACGTCAGAACGTCAGGACTTCAGAACGTCAGAACGTCAGAACGTCAGAACGAGCGATCCGCTGCGGATCGCTCGTTCTTCAGGTTGTTCAATTTTATCAGAACAAGGTTCAAATCATACTTTTTTCCTGATATTCATATAAATCAGGCCGGCGCCCAGAACCATGAGCCCCGTCAGGATCGGTGCTGCAAAGCGCCCGGCTTCATCCGGATCCGATTCAGAAACCGGACTGTTGCCCTGAGTCGAGGCGTCACCACTGGCTGTTCCCGTCACAGCAGAGGGTCTGGTGGATGGATCGGCCTGGGGCATCGTTTCGGGTTTGGATTGCGGTGCTGTCTGCGGTTTGGTCTCAGGTTTCGTCTCCGGTTTCGTCTCAGGCCTGGTCTCCGGTTTCGTCTCAGGCTTCGTCTCTGGCCTGGTCTCAGGTTTCATCTCAGGTTTCGTCTCAGGCTTCGTCTCTGGCCTGGTCTCCGGCTTCGTCTCAGGCTTCGTCTGAGGATTTTGGGGGATGATCTCCCGCGGGATCGTTCGGACGGCCCGTTGATCAATAAGATGCTCGAAAATCAGAGATGGTGGCTGTGATGGCTCCTGCCCTTTTTCGTACACAAATATAAAGTGAGGGATTTTATTTCCGCGAATCGTCTTTATTCCGGTCTCCAGGCGCTGAAAGTAGTAGCCACGAAGCGGTTTTGGTTCGGGCAGCTGGTACGTTTCCCAGAAAAAGTCAAAGGTCAGCTGCTGGGAGTCGGATAGTTCTTTCATGGAATCATCCGTCCACGAGACCCAAACTGGACGCTCCTCCAGCTCAGTTCGTTTCGTGGGCATCTGGTCCATCGGCACTGGCTGAGGCAGTTCACCTGAGGGAAGATCATCCTGTGTATAAAAATAATTCACACGGTAGGATGTCCCTTTTGAGGTCATGATCTGAAGGACATTGACCGTAGCAAAGGTGTACCCTTCCAGCTGAGGAGCTTCTGAATAGATGAACAGATCGTTTTCGTCCCTGAAGGTTTCAGTGTGGTAATCCGAGAGCAGATTTCCATAGTCATCCATCAGGCTGACCTCGGCTTCTACGCCGCCATCGGCCTGAGCATTGACCTTCACCGGTTCCATAAGAACACCGATGAAAAGAAAAACAAGGATCAATAATAAGGGTTTGAATGATTTTTTCATAAAATGATCTATGCTCCCGATGCTGATTTCTGTCATTACCTGTCTACTGTACCCCCATTGTTCCGATCAGGGGTTGCTATCAGGTTACTAAGCACTTACAAAAGAATGACAAATCAGATCCAGGCTGATTTTGATTCTTTTCTCCACGGATTTTACTGTGTTACCGTGAGTTTTTCCTGCGTTTGTTCAGTAGATTTGCAAGTCCCGGTGAGACAGCCTGTGCCGTCTGCCTGACTAAAAACTGACTCAAGGCTGATTTAAGCCTGCCCGCTCAAGATAACACAGCCAAATTAAGTCCTCATTAATCCCTCGGGAGAATATTCAGCGAAACTGCTGCACCCTCTGAATAAAATCGCACATCTTCTGAAATTTTTTAGTTTCAAAAGATGTGCGATCATTTAAAGTGCTTTAGCCAGGGCAACTTCCGAGATCCTTGAAATATTGGACTTGATGTCCCGTTCAAAAATTTCTTCCAGGCCTGCGATCTGGGAGGATGAAACATTCAGCGCCGCTGCCATGATATATTTCATCTGCAGAGGAGATGTGTTTTCCACCACGGTCTCCACTTCCTTGAGGGAAGGGGAGAATTCCCCTTCCTCAATCCGGTCGAAGAGCGTATCCAGCGCGGACTTGGTTTTCTCCTTGATGAGCCGCTTGTCATCTGCCATTTCATAGGCGATGGACAAAAGCATCAGGTTCCGCTCAGTGAGGAGCATTTCATCGGCTCGGATGATATTCATGATAAAGCTGAAGGCTTTGTTGATGTTGTTCAGATAGATGGTTGCCGGTTCTTTTCCGGCGGTAAAGGCCAGGAGGGTTTTCAATGTAGTCTCCAGGACCTGGTTTGCCTCTGTACATCCCGCATCGCGGAAGGACCCGTCTGCCTGCTGATTCTTGGCGAGGATCCGCAGGAGATTTTCCCGTTCAAACTGGATCACCTTCAGCGCTTCCTGCCGGGAAATGCCCTTCCTGGCCATGGTTTCACGGATGGTGATGTCGTTGGAATACCGGGTGTCATCCAGGAAGAAGGATTCCGACAGAAGCCGCATGGTCTCCACCGTCATATCCAGCGGTACGATCCGATGCATCGCGTATCCGGATACCGGATCTTCGATGGATTCGGTGAGAATGAAGGCCGTTTCAGTGGACAGCATGTTGTAGGCCTTGGACATTTCCAGGATCCGCTCCCGGATCTGTTCCTTCTCATGGCCACGCACCTTGCGTTCCCGTTCCTCCAGGGATTCAATGATCTTTCTGGCCCAGACTTTTTCGATGAGCTTTGAATTCTCTTCGATTTCCAACCGGTCAAGATCGGCCACCAGCTCGTGTTCGGTTTCCCCTTCACGGCCGATGATCGTTCCCTTTAATGTGATCTTGCCTTCGATCTCGCCGACCACACTGGCGAAAATGGTAAATGGCTCACGGTCATAAAGATAGGCGATGGTGCCCGGATAGGTCTTTTCCACTTCCATCTGACCCCAGTCAATGGCGGTGACATCCAGCTGGGGATTATGGATCCGGTGGAACTGCCGCAGAATGATGTCATCCACCCGCTGGCCCTCTTCCACGAATTCAGACATCCCGTAACCGACCTCAGCCAGCTTGGTGATGAAATAGGAATTCACATCGGTATCCATCCCGATGGTGAACAGCCGGGCATTGCCGATATTGGTGCGCACATATTCGATGATCTCATCCTCGTTTTCGACCCTGTCGTCGGAGAAGAGGAACACATACTCGGGTACTTCACTGTCTTCAACGCCCATCAGCGCTTCCCGGATGGCCGAATAGACATCTGCCCCTTCCCGGAGTTCCAGGGCCTCGATCCAGTCGGTGGCTGCTGTGAGGTTTTCTTCTGTATAAGGGACTTTGCCTTGATTGCTGAACAATGTGGCTTCTCCGGCAAAGGTGATGATGTTGAAGTAATCCCCTTCATCCAGGTTGCGCAGGGCGATCAGCAGTGCGGATTTGGCTTCTTCGGCTTTGGCCCCTGCCATGGAGTGGGACATATCGATGATGAACGTATAGTTTTTCGGACCCGCCATGCCATTGTCCGGCAGGATCGGGAAAAACCTCAGCATCAGGATCGCCTTGTCCACTTCCTGTTCATGATCGTAATAGGTATAGGCAATGCCGTCTGCCTGACGGGGTTTGCGTTCCACGATCTCCAGAACAAGATCCTTTTCAAGGGTCTGCCCTTTCATGATGGTCACTTTACGCAGGGTTTCATCATGCCGCTCCACTTTGATTTTATGGGAGCTGCTCTTGATGGCGACTTCGCCGTAGGATTCGACCAGAAGATTCAGGTAGAATTCAGAGGGCTGATCGATGGCTTCATCGGTCTGCGAACTGACATAGGTCGGATCGATGACCGAAGGGATGATGACCCGGACCAGGTTGTCATCATAAATGAGCTGATCCATGTAGGTGATCTTGATGATCACCTTCTCATTGGGCATCACATCCCCGATGGTGATCTGAAAATCATCTTCTTCATCAGATTCCAGTGAGATCGGATTCAGATTGTCTTCTCTGGCGCTTTCAAGGATCTTCAGGACTTCCTCCCTGGATTCCACAGAGGCAGTCAGATTCTTCCCGCCCAGACTGATGGAGAAGCCCGTCAGCGTCGCCGTTTCCGGAATGGGGAAAGAATACGTGCAGTGCACATCATCCTTGCCGGTGTTTCGATAGTGCTGGGCTATCGTATATTCGATATACTCGCCGCACACATTACCGGAGACCTGGAGTTTATTCAGTTTCACAGCCTGATCCTTTGCGGAGAGCCCGTATTTCTTCATGATGTTCCTCCTCTGACGTTCCTGTTTCAGGAGCCTATAATCTTACTTTACATTATAACGTACCAAAGTTCCGGCTGTAACCCTATATTTAGCCGAATGTTCGAAAGTCCGAAAGTCCCCCACTGTCCACTACGGCTGCCGGCAGTTGGTTCATTCAGCTTACAGGCTTAGAATCACCGATCCCCGATGAAGCTTTTGACCAAACGCTTCACCGGCACAAGCTTCAGGTGTTATAATTGTTTTTGATTTATAAGGAGGCCTTGCTTTGAAATACTTAAAACAACTCGCTTTGATCATTTCGATCTATCTGGCCGGTGAGGCGATCTCTCACCTGTCCGGCCTGCCGGTGCCGGGCAACATTTTCGGTTTGCTTCTCTTACTGATCCTCCTGATGAGCGGGGTGGTCAGGGAAACCCAGATCCGTGAAACGGCAGACTTTCTCCTGGAGCATCTGTCACTTTTTCTGATCGTGCCGGGTGTGAACCTGCTGCGGGACTTCAGACTCCTTGAAGGGTATGTTGCCAAGACACTGATCATGATCTTTGTTTCAGTGCTCCTGGTCCTGATCATCACGGCGCTGGTCTCAAAATACCTGATCCGGCTCACCGGGGAGGATGCGTCATGATGGACATCTTTGAAAATCCCGGCTTCGGCATCGCGGTGACCATGTGCCTGTATTTTGTATCCGGTCCGATCCATCGCCGGATCCGAACGTATCCGGTGCTGAACCTGTTGAATCCTCTGATCATCGCAGTTCTGATCGGGATCCTGTTCATTGTCACAACGGGCATCCCCCTTGAAGCCTATAATGTCGGCGGTCAGTACCTCAATTTCTTCCTGGGCCCCATCGTGGTGGTCCTGGCACTTCCCCTGTACCGCAACCGAAAATTGATCCGTCAGCAGGCTCTGCCCATCTTCAGTTCTGTGGCCGCCGCCAGTCTGGTCAGCATCATTTCAGTGATCTTGCTCTCCCGGTGGATGGGCATCGATGAGGTGATCCTCCGTTCCATGATGGGGAAATCAGCGACCACCCCCATTGCCATCGAAATCTCCGGCATCACCGGGGGCAATATGTCCCTGGCGGTGCTGGGCGTCATCGTCACCGGAAATATGGGGGCAATGATGAGTCAGAGCATCTTCCGGCTCCTGCGCATCGATGATCCCATCAGTCAGGGCCTTGCGTTGGGCACGTCCAGTCATGCCGTAGGCACCGCCACAGCCTTTTCCAAAGGCAAGACCGAAGGTGCCATGTCCGGACTGGCCATGGGCATCAGCGGCATCCTCTCCGTCCTCTGGATCCCCATTCTGATGACCCTGTTCCAGATGTAACACGGCCGGCCGCCCGAGACTGTTCCAACGCGTTCGTGCCGGCTCCTTCCTCTGTGCCTTCTCTTCCCTCTGCTTCTGGCCTTTCTCCGGGCGCCGAAAGCCCATGCTGAGGATCAGAGAATCGAAAAAACTCCACGGCGGTGGAGTTTTTTCATTTTCAGTGATTTTGTTTCAGTGATTTTGTTTCAGTGATTTCGTTTCAGAGATTTTCGTTTCAGAGATTTTCGTTTCAGAGATCGATCTTCATCTGCGGCCCTTCAACTGCTGTGATTCAGCTTCAGAAGAAGTCTTTGCAGCGATTCACTGGTTCTGATCCGGTTCCTTCGAATCATTTTCAGTCCCATTTTCGCTCTTTCCGGCAAATGGAATGACGTTGGATCGGTGCTCATGGTTATTGATATGATCCTCACAGTACTCGAAACTGCCCTCACACTTGCTGCAGTAGCGGAACATCATATCCGGGACGTCCTTTTCCGTTCGTCCGCACACCTCACAGCGGTGTCTGGTCTTGATCTGGGTCTGGACTTTACTGATTTTTTTCGCATATTCCGTCTTGCGCCTGCGGCCGGTCAGATAGCCTTGGACCGCTTCAAAATTAAGCAGCAGCAACAGGGCCAGGATCAGAAAATATTCATAAGAGCCGGTGATCCCGTTAAAGATCATGAACCCGATCCCCAGTAAACCCAGTACCTTTCCCTTGATGGGAATGAAAAAGTAGAAATAGATGGTGAAATTCGGATTATACAGTCCGGCCAGGGCAGTGATCCCCAGTATGACGGGATAGAAGTCCACATAGGCCCCTGCCACGAAGCCGTATCCGGCCAGGGCAGCCCAGCTGAGGATCATGAACAGATTCGCTCTGGATTTGCCCACACGGTCCTCCAGAGTGCGCGAGACCACATAGTAGATCAGCATGCTGAAGCCAAACCAGATCAGCGAAAAGAAATCGCCGGCCGGCCGGGAAACAAAGGGCAGGGCAAACAGACGCCAGATCTCTCCGAGCCGGATGATTCTGCCCGGATTGAAATAAAGCAGTTCAAATATGCCGAAGGGCATCTGGAAAAGCTTGAAAATAAAATCCGCTGCAAATGTTATGATCATGCCATACAGGCTCAGATGCAGCAATGAAATGGAATTCAGTTCTCTTTTCACCCGGTCCAGGGGTGATTTATTGCGATTGTTTTTCAATGTCAACGTCTCCTCTGTGGATTGGATTACCTGTTATACGGACGAGTCGGTTGAAAACTCGGCTTATTCAGTATATCCTATGGCCTCAGTTTTTAGCAAATACCCGGAATGCCCGCAGATCTTCCCGCCGTCTTTATGATCGATGGCAGAACAAAGATCGCGGCAACGCCATTTTTGCCTCAGTTTTTCGGATCCAGGTGTTTTTTTGAACGAATATAGTATAATGTTTATAGTTTACTATCCAAAAGGAGGTGGCAACTTGAAAGATCTGGGAAAAACCCTGCTTTTTCTATTGTCGACTGTACTCAGAACGCTTCCCTACATCATATTCATTTTAACTCACCTGGCATGGGGCGTTTATTCATATATCATCGACCCACTCAGCCTCCTGGACGTATCCACGATCCCGGGAACCATCGGAGCTGCCAACTGGCTTTACCTGAGTCTGGGCATCCTCATCCTGGTCTTTCTGACCATGGGATTCAAGCTGCTTGCCTACAGTACGTTCTTAGGCGCTTTCATCGGCCAGAATCTTCACTTCCTGCGCCGCTGGGACAATCTGATCTACGATCTGGATCTGCCCTCCCTGCAAAACACCTGGTACGCCATGATTTTTCTTGGCCTGCTCATCGGTTTCCTGCTGCAGGTGCTCTACACCGGAGGCAGAAAGTATTATAAGGTGCGCCAGTACAATTTCATGCGCCAGCAGCGTCAGAAACGATCCCAGGGGTAGAGCCTGGAAACGTCATCTGAAACAGCTCAAATGAAACAGCCAAATGAAACAACGGAGATCCGCAGGGGTCTCCGTTGTTTCATTTTGGATGCAGATGAACTCTTAACAATTCAAAGGGCTCCTGAGCCAACAGGACATGATCATGATGTTGAGCCTGCTTCCCCGCTTGCCAATGAATTGAACTGGCCCTGGAATTTCAGGGGCAGCGTGACGGTGAATTCAGTGAATTCACCCAGCCTTGAATCCAGTGTCACTTTGCCTTTATGGACATCCACGATCCATTTGGCGATGGACAGTCCAAGACCAGACCCTGATTTATCCTTTGTTCTGGCTTTGTCCGCCACATAAAAACGCTCAAACACCCGATCCTGATCCCGCGGAGCGATCCCTTCCCCGTTATCCCAGACTTTCAGGATCGCATCGCCCCGGTTCTTGCGAAGGCTGATGCGGATGGTGCCATCATCCGGGGTGAACTTCACCGAATTTTCAACGAAGACCCGCAAAAGCTGCTTGATCATCTTTCGATCCGCCTCGATGAGGACCTGCTCCCCCTCAAATTCTATGGTCATGGCCGGCTGACTCATCCGAGTCTCCACCGCGACCTCTTCAACCAGCTCCAGCAATTCAAAGGATTCCGGGATGACATTGAGTTTACGGTTTTCGCCCTTGGCAATGAACAGGAGATTCTCAACCAGATTATTCATGTTGGAAGTTTCTTCCTTGATGGCCGAGATCGATTCGTTCAGGATCTCAGCATCATCTTTCCCCCAGCGGTCAAGCAGCTCAACATATCCCTTGATGACGGTGAGCGGTGTTCTCAGTTCATGGGAGGCATCCGACACAAACTTACTCTGCTTGGTATAGGCAGATTCCATCCGGTCCAGCAGTGAGTTGAATGTATTTCCAAGGTCAGTCAGCTCATCCCCGGTATCCGGAACGCGGATCCGGTCATGCATGTTTTCGGCATGGATGGACTGGACCGAACGGCGCATATTGTTGATGGGCGAAAAGCTCTCGTGGCTCATGTAGCTGCCCACAGCCAGGGACAGGAGCATGCCGAGAAAGGATGCGATGGCCGAAGTGATCAGGGTCACCCGCTGATTGTAGCTGTTTTCTTCAATGCTTTTCGCAATGGTCAGCTGATAACTGATCTGCGCCGGTCCGATGAATTCAGTGTGGATCACCGTGGCCCGGTGGGTGGCTCGCTCCCCCAGATAGTCAAATTCCAGCTGATCGAACTGATCCGTTTCCCGGATCACCAGATCCTCGATGGACTGGAAGGAAAGATCGTCGGACTGGATATGGACGACCAGCGGGAAACGGATGCCATGCGCCCGCAGATCCGCAGCCGTGAAGGTCCCCTTCTGACGAAGGACTGATTCCACAATGGTCCGGGTCCGGGTCAGCTGGATATTGTCATTGCTGCTGTTATAGAATCGGACGATGAGAAATACGGCGCCGTTCATGGCCAGCAGGACCATGGTGAAGATCAGGGCATAGATCAGCGAGATTTTTGTCTGAAGTTTAATTTTCATCGATGTCCCGGATGGTGTAACCCGCTCCGCGCATGGTATGGATCAGCTTTTTGGGATAGTTGTCATCGATTTTGCTGCGCAGGAACCGGATATAGACATCGACCACATTGGTCTCCCCTTCAAAATCAAATCCCCAGACCTGATTCAAGATCTTCTCTCTGGATAATACGATGCCCTGATTTTCCATGAGATAGGCCAGCAGGTCGAACTCTTTCTTGGTCAGTTCCCTGCGGTCTCCCGCGCGCCGGACTTCATAGGTTTCCTTATTGAGACTCAGATCCCCCACCGTCAGGACCATTTTTTCGTCACGGACGGCTTCCTCTTTACGGAAGATCACCCGCAGGCGAGCCAGCAGTTCCTCCATCTCGAAGGGTTTGGTCATGTAATCATTGGCGCCCAGGTCAAGGCCTTCCACTTTATCACGGACGCCATCTCTGGCAGTGAGTATGATGATGGGCACATTGGAAAACTTCCGGACCCGCCGGCAGACTTCGATGCCGTCGATGATCGGGATCATCAGGTCCAGGATGATCGCATCATAATCATTGTTCATGATGTTCATGATCGCTGTCTGGCCTTCATTGGCCGTATCCACTTCGTACCCTGCGTGCTTTAGTTCCAGTTCGATGAATCGCGCCAGTTTGCGTTCATCCTCAACCACCAGTATTTTCTTATTCTCTCCCACGGTTTCACTCCATTCTGATCTCGAATTTTTATGATCTGTTCAGTTTTATTTACTTTTCGGCGGATCATTCCACCCTCCGCTCCGTGATCGGGTTCATTGTGATGGCCGGCTCATCCGCCACCCTCGTCGGAGGGCCTTTCCGTACACGGCCTTTTGGTACACAACCATTCCGAACACAGTCTGTTTATTCCCGATCCTTTTGAAACAACGGCAAAAACTCTCCGTATCCGGTTTCTTCCAGCTCCTTCACGGGAATAAACCGCAGAGCAGCTGAGTTGATGCAGTAGCGCAGTCCGCCCTGATCCTGGGGTCCGTCCGTGAAGACATGGCCCAGATGGACATCCGATCCGCCGGTCCGCACCTCAGTGCGGAACATGCCATGGGACCGGTCTGTTTTTTCCCCCACCGCATCGCCTGCCACAGGCTTAGTGAAGCTCGGCCAGCCGCAGCCGGCATCATACTGGTCCAGGGTCGTGAACAGCGGCTCACCGGTGTAGAGATCCACATAGATCCCTGCTTCCTGATTGTTGTAGTAGGGATTTCTAAACGGCGGTTCGGTGCCGTTCTCCAGGGTCACCTTTTTTTCGATCTCGGTGAGACCTGCCATGATCTCCTCTTTGCTTTTCAGTTTATAGTCCTCTCTTTTATAATGCTGTGTCATGGTCTCCTCCTTGCTGGCCGGTCAATAGCAATCAATTCTTATCTAAAATATATCATACAACAGGATCCCTCTGATGCCTTCTTCTTATTATTTCATATTATTGCCGCTACCGCTATAATGAAGACAACCACAAGGAGGGATCTGACGATGCAGAAAAAACCAGCTCATGGAAAAGAAACCGCAGTGCACCCTGCACTCCGCGTGTTCCATTATCGCCCCCTGCGTTCCAGCCTTCTGTTTGCTCTGATCTGGATCCTCACCGGGGTGGGGGCACTCAGTCTGATCTGGCGGTATGACTACAGCCCCCGCAGTCAGGAAGGCCTCACACTGATCATCGCTTCAGTTCTGGCGCTGGTACTGGCCGTCCACAGCCTGGAACAGCATGGCAGCCCCTATATTTATCTGTATCAGGATCGACTGAAGATCCACTATTCCCTGCTTCGCAACGTGACCATTTACTTTCAGGAACTTCGGAAAATCAACGTCGTCAATGAAGACCTCGAATTGATCCTGCACAGCGGCCCCTCGGTGGTCCTGAATTTAGGGCATCTGAGCTTTCGTGACCAGTCCGCTCTGCTTGAGAATCTGACGGACCAGCTGAAACAGTCCCGTTCCGACGGGATATGATCCTCCAGATCTTACGCTTCATCCACTATAGGTTCCGAACGCGGCAAACCCGGTCTGCTGAAAAAGAATTTGCCCCCGTAAAACCCGGTCAGAAAAATCAAGCCGCCGACTGCATTTTGTATTTCAGTCGGCGGCTTGATTTTTCGGATTATGGTGGCTCTGCATCCTGTAAGATCCCTGATGCCTGGTTCTGGTTGGGCTTTCAAAAAAGAAACAAACCATCCTCAGATAAGCTGCCTTATCCTGGGATGATCTTGTTGGTGCGGGAGATGGGACTTGAACCCACACGTGCGTAGCACACACGCCCCTCAAACGTGCCTGTCTGCCGATTCCAGCACTCCCGCTGATTATTGTTTTAGTCAAAAAAAATGGTGCGGGAGATGGGACTTGAACCCACACGTGCGTAGCACACACGCTTCTGAGACGTGCCTGTCTGCCGATTCCAGCACTCCCGCTTTTTTTCTGACTTCTCTATTATATCAAACACTTTGAAATATGCAACCATTTTTCAGGGATTTTTTCTATTTCCCGTCCAAACCCCGTTTTTACCGGGTTTCACCCCCCCCCGCTTCACTGCTTTATAAAGCAACTGACGGCACTGAGACATCATCAGAATGGATCAGGACAAATCCCGGCGGTTCCCTAAAAGTCAGTCCGCAGACTCCCCGTTCGGTCCCTTCCCGGTTTCAGCTCCGGTTCCCTCCCCGGTCACCGCCGGATCCAGCCCATGGGTGATCGCTTCCAGCACTCCTTTGTACTCCGTCAGGGCATCCACACCGTCCTGGGTCAGGACATACCGGCCCCGGCCGATTTTTTCAAACCAGCCGTAATGGTTGTCTCGGAGGATCGAGGGCGTTTTGGCGATCCCCAGCCTGACGCCGTCTTTGGGCGCGATGAACGCCCGCATCGAGGTCAGCCACAGGACTTTGATGGCGTCTTCCCGATAGGCTGTCATTAATTTTCTCCCGCGTGAACCGCCCCGATTGAGACTGGTCTTTCGGCTTTCGATCTCCCGGATCAGCCCGTCACGCTGTTTTCTGCTGGCCCGTCTGGATTTTTCCATATCAAAATCCTGGGGATGGAGGATCACTTCCAGGAGCGACTGGTCCGGATCGCAGAAAATCAGCCCGAGGCTGAGCCGTTTCAGCAAGTACAGCATTTCCTGGAATTTCCGGTTCTTTGCAAACCGTTTCGGCTTCGGGACACAGACATAGGTAAGATCCCCCAGCTTTTGCCGTTTCACAGCCTGGAGCAGCAGCTCCAGGGACAGGCTTTTTTTGAGCTCCAGGATCACCAGTGTATCCTCTTTCAGCGCCGTGACATCGCAGGAACGGACTTCCCCCTGAACGTTGTAGCCAAGGTCCTGAAAATAGTCCCGGACCAGATCATACATTTCCTCTTCGAGAAAATCACGCTTCATGGGCTCACCTTGAACCGGCCCGAGTACAGGGAACGGTAGACCGCTTTCATCTGCTGCACTTTGGGAACATACTCTCTGGTTTCCCTGAAGGGGATCCGGGTCAGCGCTCCATCTTCTGAATAGCTGTCGTTTTTCAGCCATTTGTCGACATTGCCCGGTCCGGCATTGTAGGCGGCCAGAACCAGCTCCTCGTCGCCCCTGTATTTCTTCATCAGATAATCCAGGTAATACGTCCCCATTCGGACATTATATTCCGGTTCCTTCAAGCGCTCCTCGGCGTATTTGATGTTGAGCCTCTCCGCCAGCCACCTGCCGGTCTCCGGCATGATCTGCATCAGACCGGTTGCCCCCTGGCTGCTGACGGCAGTGGGGTTGAACCGCGACTCCTGATAGATCACAGCGGCCACCAGCGCCTTGTCCAGATCGAATTCCCTGGCATATTCGTCAATGACCGCATCATAGTCATAGGGCACCGCAAGCTCTGTACCGGCTTTGAGGGCTGTGATCAGAAGCCAGGTCCCCGCTGCGAACAGGATGAGCATTTCGATGATCTTGCGGTTTGAACTTTTGGGTTTACGTGCGGTCATGGATCCCTCGCTGTCTGATCTCTGCCAGGACAGCCAGTGCTTTTTCCTTCAGCTCCTCCACTGTCCCGTTGTTGGTAATGATGTAATCGGCCAGCTCCTCGCGCTGCGCCCGGGTCATCTGGCGGGAGAGCCTTGCCACGACTTCTTCGCGGTCCAGACCATCCCGTTCCATGACCCGTTCGATCTCCAGTTCCTCATCCATTTCCACGGTGATGGAGACATCGAAGACATCATGGGCCCGGACCTGGAACAGGAGCGGTGCGTCGAGGACGGCAAATTCATCTTCCGTGGCCTCTTCGATGTAGTTGAAGCGCTCCTTGATCTCATAGATGATGAAGGGCATGATGACCGCTTCATACCGGACCAGCGCATCGGGGTCGGGGAACACTCTGCGGCCGAATTTCCTCCGGTCCAGATCGCCGTTGGGCAGAAAATATTCTTCGCCGTAGGTGGCTCTGATGTAATCATGGACTTCCGGATATTCCTCCAGAACGTCCCGGGATACCATATCGGCATCGATGGAGAGCAGACCGGCTTCTTCAAAAAGCCGGGTGACCGTTGTTTTTCCGGCACCCATACCACCGGTGATGCCGATGCGGATCAGTTTATTTTGCCTCATACCAGTTTCCTCCTGTATTCTGGTCGGATTTCAGTTCGACCTTGAGATCCAGGGCATGGGTCATTTCCCTGGAGACCAGTTCTTTCACAATGGCTTCTTCGTCCCTGTACAGATTGATGATGATCTCATCGTGGACCTGCAGGATGATCCGGGACTTTAAGTTCGCCTGCTTCAGTGCATTGTAGACTTTGACCATGGCCACCTTGATGATATCGGCAGCAGATCCCTGAATGGGTGAGTTCATGGCCAGCCGGACCCCGAGGGCCTGAACGATCTTATTGGATGCATTGATCTCAGGGATCTGGCGGCGTCTGCCCATGATGGTGGTGACATATCCCAGGCGGCGGGCATCCTCCTTCACGCCTTCGAAGTAATCCCGGATCTTGGGATAGCGGTCATAGTACAGGTCGATGTAGCTTCTGGCTTCGGCGCGGCTGATGCCCAGACCCTGGGACAGGGCAAAGTCCCCGATCCCGTAGATGATGCCGAAATTCACCGCCTTGGCGTTGGAGCGGTCCTGCGGCGTGACATCCGCCATGGATTTGCCGAAGACTTCTGCGGCCGTCTTGGTGTGGATATCCACGCCGGATGAGAAAGCCTCCTGCATTTTTTCATCATCGGACACATGGGCCAGGACCCGTAATTCAATTTGCGAATAGTCCGAAGAGAAAATCATCGAATCTTTATTATCGGGAATGAAGGCTTTTCTCAATTCCCGGCCCATTTCATAGCGGATCGGGATATTCTGCAGATTGGGTTCGGTGGAAGACAGGCGGCCGGTGACGGCCAGGGTCTGCTGAAAATTCGAATGGATCTTGCCATCCTCATCGATGGCATTGCGAAGACCTTCGACGTAAGTGGAAAAAATCTTGCTGATCTGTCGGAAATACAGGACTTTCTCCACAATGGGGTGCTTGTCCAGGAGCTTATCCAGCACCGCCTGGTTGGTGGAATAGCCTGTTTTGGTTTTCTTGCCGTGGGGCAGATCCAGTTTGTCGAACAGGATCGTTCCCAGCTGCTTGGGCGATGCGACATTGAATTCCTCGCCGGCCAGTTCATAGATCTCAGCCTGGATCCGTGCAATTTCACTCTGCATCTTTTCCCCGGCCTCATCCAGGAGCTCCCGGTTGATCCGGAATCCCTCGATCTCCATATCGGAAATGATATTGGTCAGGGGCTGTTCCACCTCATAGAGGAGCTTTTCGGCACCGGCTTTGCCGATCTCTTCGGCCAGGACACGGCTCAGTTCCTTTAATTCCCTGGTTTTCGCCAGTTCGAACTGATGGCCCTCTCCGTTGGTTTCCCGCATGAGATAGGTGGAAATGAGATCCCTGAGCGAATACTGGCCGCGGACCGGCTCCAGGATGTAGGCTGCCATGAGGACGTCAAAGTCCACCTGGTCAAAACGGATCCCGTGTTTTTTCATCACCGTATAGGCGTTTTTGACATTGTAGCCCAGCTTGCGCAGATCATGGTTCTCCATGATGCGCTTTAAAGCAGCCATGGCCGCCGGCACCTCCGCCAGTCGGAGCATGTCCAGAACGAAATTGCGGTCGCCATGGCATGCATACATGGTCTGGATCTCGCGCTTTGACAGCATGGCATGTTCCTGATAGACAAAGGAGACCAGCAGCGGTTCCTCACCGGCTGTTCGGAGCGCATCCTCCAGCTCCCTCATGCCGGTTTCATCCCCGATCAGCAGATATTCCAGCACCGGTGCCGGTGCCGGTGCCAGGACCGGGGCCGCCTCATCAGATCCCAAACCAGGGTCTGCCTGGCCGGAACCAGGATCTGCCGCAGCAGATCCCTCCGGCCTGGCCGGCGTGGACAGCCGGTTCAAAAGGGTACGGAACTGCAGGCGAAGGTAGAGCTCTCTCAGCTTTTCCTCATCGTAGCCGTTCTGATCGCGAAGAGCTTCAAAATCCATCTCGATGGGCACATTGCGCATAATGGTGGCCAGCTTCTTGGAGAAGAAGGCATCTTCCATGTATTCGGTGAGATTCTGTTTCTGCTTGGGTTTGGTGATGGCATCGAGATGTTCATAGACGCCCTCGATGGATCCGTACTCACGGATCAGCTGCATGGCCGTTTTTTCACCGATCCCCGGGACCCCGGGGATGTTGTCGGATTTGTCGCCCATCAGCCCTTTGACATCGATGAACTGGGTCGGCGTGATCCCGAATTCCTCCTGGAATCGGGCCGCATCATAGATCTCTTTTTCCGTGATGCCTTTTTTGGTGATGACCACCCACGTCAGATCCGAAGCCAGCTGGAGATTGTCTTTATCTCCGGAGAGAATATAGGTCTGGATCCCTTTTTTCTCCGCTTCCAGGCTCAGGGTGCCGATGAGATCATCCGCTTCGAAGCCATCGATCTCCATGATCGAAATGCTCATGGCCCGGAGGATCTCTTTCATCGGAGCCAGCTGCTGGGCCAGTTCGTCATCCATGCCCCGGCGCCCCGCTTTGTACTGATCGTACTGCTGATGACGAAACGTCGGCGCTTTCCGGTCAAAGGTGGCGACGATGAAATCAGGATCCAGTTCTTCCTTGATTTTCAACAGCATATTGATATAGCCATAAATGGCATTGGTGTGCAGTCCTTCCTGTGTGACCATGGGCGGCAGGGCGAAATAAGCCCGGTTCATGATCGAATTGGAGTCGATGATCAATAATTTTTCCATAGATAAAATTTCCCTTTCATGTCTCTTTTTCCATTATAAGCCATACATATGAAAAATACTTTAAGAGACGTCTGCCGCCACCAGACCCTCAATGGCCCTTCATGAGTCCACCGGGTCCCTTCCGAAAACCTTCCGGGAACCTTCCGGAACCTTCAGGAACCTTCCGGGAACTTTCCGGACTCCTTCAACTCTTTCTGCTGACCCCATTGTGAATCTATCTGCGGATGATTTCGAATCCTTCTGCGGATGCTGCGGCAGAGTCGTCTTTTGCAATCTTGCTGCCTTCCCATTCACTGCAGAGGGTCCAATGGCTCTTTAGCCTTAATCCCATTCTTTCACGTCCGATGGTATTCTTTCGTATTCTTCGTTTTTTTCGTATTCTTTCGTATTCTTCGTTTTTTTGTTTTCTTCTCAACCAGGCAGACAATGATAACCAGGAGGGTCGTTTCCGAAAAACCGGTAAAGCCCCTCCGTCCGCATCCGTTATTTTACAGTCCGGGCCCGTTGCATTTGTTCCAAGGCCGCCCCGTTTGCGAAGCAAATGATAGCCGATGATTCCTGAACTGCTGAAAAAAAAAGCCAGGGATGAAATCATGAAAAATTTGACATCATCCTGTCATCATTGGCAAAGAAAGGACGATGTGCCTGAAAACCGTTGAAATGGAATTGTTTTCACTGAAAATGTCAGGATGAAAGGCCTGAATTTATTCACAGATATTTTACAAAATCATTGAACCCCGCTATAATTGTTGAAGGAAATCAAAAAGCTGCATGGACCAGTGCACCACCGCAAGACGCAACAGCCCCGTTTAGTTCTGCATTTGAATGAATGCGGGATTTTTTGCGGTTTTTTTGGCGGGACTCGTCTCACGCTGCAACCGAACTGAACAAAGGAGAGAGAAAATGAAGGCATTATTTATTGTTCTAAACAAAACCGAGAAACTCAACGACCTGCTTCGCTGTTTTTCCGACCATGAGATTTACGGCGGAACGATCCTGGAATCCCAGGGGATGGCGGCGAGCCTGATCCAGAACGGAGAGGACACAGGCATCTACATGCGCCTCACAGGCCTGCTCAATCAGGGCCGGCCTTTCAACAAAACCATCATGATGGTCCTTCGCGATGAGCAGGTAGCCATCGCCAGAGACTGCGTCCATGAAATTCTGGGAGACCTGCGCAAGGAAAACACCGGCATCTTCTTCACTGTACCCCTGGACATATGGGATGGGATCCAGAAAGATTCCTAGCTCCATCCATCGATTCATCAATTGGGAAATAACAGAATAACAGGAGGTACTTTTTAACCAATGACGATTTTATACATGGCATTATTGATTCTTACCGCACTTTTAGCTTCCAGGCTTTTAAGCTATCTTAAACTGCCCGATGTGACCGGATACCTGATGGCCGGAATCATCATCGGCCCTTCCGTGCTGGGTCTGATCCCCCGCGGCGTTCTCCCCGACTTCCATATCCTGAGCAGCATTGCTCTGGCATTCATTGCCTATAACATCGGCTGTGAAATGGATTTTAAAAGCATCAAGGACCTTGGCAATAACATTCTGATCATTACTGCCATGCAGGCTGTGATGACCATGGTGTTTGTTTTTGCCGTATTCATGATCATGGGCCAGGGCATCGCCTTTTCCATGGTCGCCGCTGCCATCGCCTGCGCCACCGCTCCTGCTGCGACTTTGATGGTCATCCAGCAGTATAAAGCCAAGGGTCCTCTGGTCAATACCTTGATCCCGGTGGTGGCTCTGGACGATGCCTTCTGTATCATGGCATTCGGAATCGCCAATACCGTTGCCATCAACCTGCTGTCCAATGCTGAGCCCTCCATTGTCACCATGCTTCTGCTGCCGCTCTGGGAAATCCTCTTTTCCCTGCTCATCGGCATCATCGGCGGCATCGCAGCCATCCTGATCATGCAGCATCTCAAATCCGAAAGTGATGTCATCATCTTCATCATCGGATCGGTCCTGCTCCTGACCTTTGCCTCAGAATACCTGCACGTTTCCTCGCTTCTGACCCTGATGGCCTACGGCGTCATGGTGGGTAACTTCAGCAGCAAGAAACGGACTGCCCGAAAAGCCCTGGAAGGCGTCTCCCTGCCGGTCTTCGTCGCGTTCTTCGCGCTGTCCGGCGCTGAACTGGATCTGAGGATCCTGCTGCCGGCAGGTGTCCTGGGCCTGGCTTACTTCCTGGCCCGCGGTTTCGGCAAATATTATGGTGCCCGCGTGGGTGCCCAGATGACGAACATGCCGGAACCCATCGTCAAATATCTTGGACTCACCCTGATCCCCCAGGCCGGTGTCGCCATCGGTTTGTCCCAGATCGCCAGCCAGACGCTCCCCGAACCTTTAGCCGGAACGATCCGGGCAGTGGTTCTGGCTGCCGTCATTGCCAATGAGATCGTCGGCCCCATCCTGGCAAAATACGCCTTGAGCCGCGCCGGAGAGATCGCAGCCGAGAATCTGTAGTCCTCAAAATATTCTCACCCGGCATAGCCCGGATCCGTCATCCACTGATGATACGGATCCGGGCTATGCCATGATCTATGCACTTTTCATCAAACGAAAAAGGAACTGGCGCATCTCCATGAAAGATTTGCGTTCAGTTCCTTGTTGTGGTGCCGCTGGCCGGGGTCGAACCGGCACGATATTGCTATCACAGGATTTTGAGTCCAGCGCGTCTGCCTATTCCGCCACAGCGGCTTAACAAAATACATTGTATCACAGGATTCTCTCCCGGGTAAACCTATTTTTGTTTTTTAGCGTCTTCA
>CAYYVR010000031.1:0-8216 GCA_964475185.1 uncultured Clostridium sp.
CAATAACAGTATACCCTGTTTACCGGATAAATTCCAAAAGCTGCAGCCGCCCGGTGATGACCGGGCGGCTGTTTTTGTGTTGGTGTTACAGGCAAACAAAGTTCTTCAGTTTTAAAAAAGCATCAGCGGGTCATCAGGATCTCCAGCGGGAGGACCCGGGGATTCTGCCAGGATCTTGACTTCAGGCAGGCGGATCCGTCAGATCGCTGGAGCTGCCCTTCGACGGTGAGCAGGGCTTCCGCTTTTTTCATTTTCAGAGCCGCAGAGACTTTCTTTTTGACCTTGGTGCAGGGCATCACGTTCAGGATGAACGGTCCGAGGTCCCCGGTGCGGCTGAGGAACTCCGTCAGCGACCCCCGGGCGTCTTCTGCCGTCATGACATCCGCCTGGGCAACGGGGATCCAGACCTGTTCATAAACGGCCGGAAGATCATCGACAAAGCGGATGCGCTCGATCCGCCAGCAGGTGACGGGCGGGCTGTCCGGTCCGGCCCCGAACTTCTCCGAGGCACTGGTTTTAAAACTCAGGACCTTGGTGTAGATGCGGCGGTCCCGATCGGCCATGCGGTCGGTCAGGGAAAAATCATCCCTTATCTGCCCCGCGTGACCCGTGGGAAAAGTCCCCCTGCCCTTCTGCCGGAACAGATAGCCTTCCGCCACGAGCATATCCACGGATTTACGGGCTGTCATTCGCGAGACCTGATACTTCCGGGCCAGTTCATTTTCCGAGGGGATGGCCGTACCTGCGGGGTACTGGCCCTTGCGGATCTTCTTCAGAATGGCTTCATAGATCAGCCGGTAAGCAGGCAGATCGGCCTGGGCCATCTATACCATCTCCCTTAAAAAGACCTTGTAGGCGCGGTAGGTCTCGTAGAGGTCCCCTTTGGAGATGACTTCCCAGGGGGCATGCATGTTCTGAACGGCAACGCCGGCATCGATGACGGTCATGCCCATGTTGCCCATGATGTAGGCAATGGTGCCGCCGCCGCCCTGATCGACCTTGCCAAGCTCCGCGGTCTGCCAGGCGATCTCATTTTGGTTCATGATCCCGCGGATCTGAGCCATGAACTCCGGATCGGCATCATTGCAGCCGGATTTTCCGCCGGAACCGGTATATTTGTTGAAGACGATGCCCCGGTTGAAATACGCTGTATTCTTGGGTTCATTGACGGAAGGATAGTTCGGGTCAAAGGCTGCCGAGACATCGGAAGACAGCATTTTGGATCTTAAGATGGCCTGACGCAGTTCGCGGCTGCTGGCTTCTCCCTTGAGTTCCATCAGATCCGCTGTCAGGTGACGGAAAAAGTCCGACTGCATGCCCGTGGCGCCCTGGCTGCCGACTTCTTCCTTGTCCACCAGAATGCACCCGGTGGTGCGCTCCGGCGATTCGACATCAAAGAGGGCCATCAGCGATGTATAGGCGCAGACACGGTCATCATGACCATACCCCATGATCATGGAACGATCCAGACCGTAGTCCCGGGCTCTGCCGGCGGGAACGATCTGCAGTTCCGCCGATACGAAATCCTCCTCGACAATCCCGTACTTTTCATGAAGCAGGGTCAGGATATGCTTCTTGATCCGGTCCTTGTCATCCTTGCCGCCGGCGGGCTGTGAACCGACCAGGACATTGAGATCTTCTCCGGTGACGCCCTTGGCCAGGGTCTTTTCCATCTGTTCCCGTGATAAGTGGATCAGGAGATCGGAGATCCCCAGGACGGGATCGGCAGGGTCCTCGCCAATGGCGATATCGATCCGCTCGCCGTTCTCGCGGAAGACAACGCCATGCAGTGCCATGGGCTGTGCCACCCACTGATATTTCTTGATCCCGCCGTAGTAGTGGGTCTCCATGAGACACAGATTGTTATCCTCATAAAGAGGGTTCTGCTTGATGTCCAGACGGGGGGAGTCGATATGAGCCCCGAGCAGGTTCATTCCTTCGGACATGGGGCGCTTGCCGACTACAAAGGCAAACAGGTTCTTGTCCCGGTTCACGGCATACACTTTATCTCCGCTTTTCAGGGAATCCATGGTCTCAATATTTTGAAACCCTTTGGCTTCACAGGCTGCCACGGCATCCCGGACAAATTCCCGCTCTGTTTTGGCATTGGACAGAAAATCGATGTATCCCTTTGAAAAATCCTCACAGTCCTTCATCTGTCCTTCGGTGTAGCGGTCCCAGATCAGTTTGAACTCTCTTTCCAACATATACGTTCTCCTTGTGCATGATTGATGATTGCAGGGCGCACCTCGCCCCGGCCGGTTTCACCGGCCCGGCGAAAAGTCAGCGGACTGCTGTTGTAATGGTTTGCTCTCAACGTCCATTATACCGAAAAAAGGCGTTCAATGTATACAAAAAGTGCATATACATTGACGCCTGGTTTCATATCGTTTGATTCACCTGTTCTCACAGGCGCTTTGCCGATGCACCAGCATCCCTGCGTTTAAGGTGCATCCGGCGGTTCATGACCGCCGCTGTTTCGGTTTCTCCCTGATTCGGAAATAGATGTGCTGGACCTTGGAATCTTTGCTGGGTGTGATCAGATCCATTTCAAAATCCCCCAGGGATTCGATGAACTGATTGAGTTTGCTGTAGCCGTAATTGCGCACATCAAAATCCGGGAAACGCTTGGCCAGCTGATTGCCGATCTTTGAAGCGGAGATCCAGCCGTCATCATTGGACCCTTCGCTGATGATGGCACGCAGTGACCGCCGGATGGTATTGATCTTGGTCTGAGGTTCCGGCCGATTTTGCGGTTCTTTTTTCTCCGGTGCTTTTTCAGGCTCGGCGATTTTTTCCGGCTCCGGCTGTTTCACGGGATCCGGTGTTTTGGTGACAATGGTCTTGGCCCCCTGATTTCGGGGCGTCCGGGTCGCCGGTGACTTGCGCCGGGTCGTTCTGGCCTGAGCCGGTTTGACCGTTTCCCTGTGATCGGGTTCTTTGTGGTCCGGCTCCTTGTGTTCCTTATCTTTTTCATCATCGGAGGAAGCAAACAGGATGTCCAGGTATTTGAACTGATTGCAGGCGGAGATAAAAGCGGAAGGCGTCTTGGATTCCCCCATGCCGATGACCCGTTTTCCGGACTCCCGCAGCCGCGAGGCCAGACGAGTGAAGTCAGAATCACTGGTGACCAGGCAGAATCCCCCGACATTGCCGGAATAGAGGATGTCCATGGCATCGATGATCATGGCCGAGTCCGAGGCATTCTTGCCCTGGGTGTAGCTGTACTGCTGGACCGGATTCACGGAATAATTGAGCAGGACATCTTTCCAGGCTGAATTGGCCGGATTGGTCCAGTCGCCGTAGATCCGGCGATAGGTGGCCACGCCGTAATTGGACAGCTCATCCAAAATAATTTTAATGTATTTACTGGATATATTTTCCGCATCGATCAGCAATGCATAGGTTAATTCTTCACTCATAGTTCTTTCCTTCCTTTAACGCCAGCGTCTTGTTTCGTTCTGCTGGTTTCATTATAGCATCATCCGGGGGTCTCCGATAAACAATCCCTCAAACAGAGGCCGTTACCCTGCGTGCAGGGGAAGGAAACAACTCTGATGCAGACATAAGAGGGTGCTGTGGATCCCGTGCGGGTCCGGTGCCGGTCCGGTGTGGGTCCGGTATGGGTTCCTTCATTAAATCAGGCTGGAGTTTTCGCCAGCTTGATTCAACGGCCCATTGTCCCCGTCTTTTTTCAGAGTTTCCGGCACGGACCCGATAAAGGATCCTGTTTTCTGTTGCCGTTGAGCCGAATCTGTTATCGTTAACCCCGTAACAGACTGTCTGCGATGGTCAGAGTTGGATATAATGAATCCAACTCACATTGGAAGGGAGTTCCCATGAAAGCATTACTGTTGAAAAATCGCAAAGGCTTCATCCTGTATATCATCGGCGCGCTGATCACAGCGATCAACGGCGTCATGCAGTCAATCGCCATGGCGGCGGGGTTCAGCATCTATGAGGCCAGGACCCGGCAGGAAGTCATCTGGCGTATTCTGATCACACTGACGGTGGGGCTCTCGCCCATTCTCCTTCAATACCTGTCCCGAATCCTGCGCATCGGCTTTATGCGTGATGTACTTACCGACGTACGGCTCCTGGCTTATCAACGGATCATGAGGATCCCCATCGAAGACTTCCGGAAGAAAAAGCGGGAGGAGTATGCCGCAAATCTGGTCAGTGATATCAATGTGTTCGAAAAAGACTTCTTTCTTTCGATCCTCAATATCATTTATTCCTACGGCTCCTTTGTCATCGGTGTGATCATCCTTTTTTTCATCAGTCCCGCCATCGCCCTCATCGTCTTTCTCCTGTCAGTGGTTATTTACATTTTTACCAAAATTTATGAAACACCCATCCGGAAAAACGTGGCACGCAATCAAAGCGCCAATTCCCGCTATAACGAGCATGTCGCCAACATCCTGGGGGGGCTGGAGGTCATCAGGCTCTATCAGGTGGAGGAACGTTTCCGCCCCCGTTTCTACGCCATCGTCCGGGACCTCGAAGCAGTCAAGCGGCGGTCGAATTTCCTCCAGATCTCCCAGACCAACATCATCGAATGGATCGGCTCCGTCTCCCAGATCGGCCTTCTGGTCTTTTCGACGTATCTCTTCATCGGCGATCAGATCAGTCTCGGCTCCCTGATCCTGGTATTCTCCTTCACCGGGCAGATGATCTGGGCCAATGTCAATGGTGCCAGCATGATCAACCGCCTCACCGCGTCCATCGATATCTTCAACCGGATCACCAGCCAGACGTCCTGGGCGTCCGGGCACAATCCCTATCGATTGGAGGATGCCATCAGCGTCCGGGATCTGCAGTTCAGCTATGGGGATCAGGTCGTACTCCAGGGGATCGATTTTCAAATCCCCAAAGGCTCCCGGACGCTGATCCACGGCCCCTCCGGCACTGGCAAAACCACGCTGCTCAACTGCCTGACCCAGAACCTGACCTCCTATCAGGGGAAGATCCTCATCGATGAGACCGAGCTCAAAACCATTGATTTCGAATCCATGCTGAACGTCTGCGGCTATGTGAGACAGGAGCATTTTCTGTTTGAAAGCTCCATCCGTGATAACATCGTCTTAGATCAGGCCGTCGATGAATCAAAACTGATCCGCATCTTACAGTCCGTCGACCTGTGGCGCTGGATCGAGGGTCTGGACCAGGGGGTGGGCCATGTTCTGACGGCCAACGGCAGCAACATCTCAGGCGGTCAGCGGCAGCGCATCAGCATCGCCCGGGAACTCTATCACGACCGGGAGGTGCTGTTTGTCGACGAGGCCAGCGCATCACTGGATGATGAGACCGCCGCAAAACTCTACGACACGCTGTTCGCCCTGGATAAGACCCTGGTCCTGGTCTCCCACCGCCACATCAGCTACCTCAGTCAGCGCGTGGACCAGATCATTGCCTTCGACAGAAAAGGAGCGTGCCATGTTCAGAAAGCATAAATACGGCGAGCGGGCCGGCCTGATTCTAATGAGCGGCCTAATTTTCCTGAGCAGCGGGCTCTACGCTCTGATGACCTATAACATTGGCCGGATGGTGGATTTTGGCCTGGCGAAAAATCTTTCCGCCATGGATCCCCTGGCCCGATGGATGATCGTTCTCGGCATGGCCATCCTGGCCATCGAGCTTCTGGCGGCCCTGGCACGAACCGGCTGGATCCAGCGAAGCATGAACGCCCTGAAGAAGGACTATCTGGATGGTCTGCTGGATCTTGAAGTCGTCCAGCTCCAGAAAGATCAGATCCCCCGGATGTACTCCAACCTGACCAATGACTTTGACCGGTATGAGACGAAATTCATCAAGAACATCCCCGAACTCATCGGCATGAGCGCCTCCTTCGTCTTCTCCCTGATATTGCTGGCCACAGTGAATCTCTTTCTCATGCTCGTTCCCATCACAGTCCTGGTGTTTTTCTGGTGGCGCAGTCAAAAGAGCAGTCAGCCCATCAAAAAAGAAGAAAAGAAAAAATCCAGGTCACTGGAGGCCTACACGCGTTTTATCAACGAGACGACCAGTGGCTATGAGGTCATCAAGCAGCACCAGCTGGAAGCGGGCAGGGAACAGCAGTTCAGGGACCTGGCCGTTCAGGTTCAGGCCGACAATTACAGGGTCGATCTGCAGACCACGAAAGTCGAGGCCAAAAACTCCCTGATGATCAACGTCGTGCTGTTTACCCTCCTCATCGGCGGGATGCTCACCGCTGTCCGCGCCGGTGTTAGTTTCGGTAATGTCGTCGTTGTGTTTTCAGCGTTCATGCGGGTCATGTGGCCGATCCAGATGCTGAGTCTGGTCCTGGCCGAAATGCGGGGCATCGAGGACGTCATCGACGCCATCAGCGCCAACCTGAAAAAAGTCCCCTCCACCCGGGAGCTCCGCGTCGATTCCTTTCGGGACCTCGTCTTTGACCGGGCAGACTTAGGTTACGACCAGGAGAACATCCTGCAGGAGGTTTCCCTGCGTCTGGATAAAAACGAAAAGATCCTCATCATCGGACCCAGCGGTGCCGGAAAAAGCACCATCCTGAAAACCATCCGGCAGAGCATCCCGGCCAAGGCCGGCATCGTCGCCCTGAACGGTCTGGATATCCTCTCCATCAGGAACCAGGATTATTTCTCCATATTTGCCACCGTGGATCAGATCGGCTTTATCTTCAGCGGGACTCTGGGGGACAACATCAGCCTGTACCAGGATGTGGCGCCCGACCGTGTCCGTCAGATCATGGCCAGAGTCGGCCTTGGGAACCTTGACCCAGATCTTGATATTTTAAATGATGGCGGCAATCTCTCCGGCGGACAGCGTGCCCGGGTCCTGCTCGCGCGGGCGCTCTGCCTGGAGGCTGAGGTCATCGTCTGTGACGAGATCTTTGCCAGCCTTGACAGTGACGTTGCCCGGGGCATCGAAAGCGATCTGCTGACGCTGGACGCCACCGCCATCAACGTCAGCCACATCTATTTTGAGGAGAACCTGGATAAATATGATCGGATCTACATCGTCGGGGATCAGACCGTTCGAGTCGCCAAGAATATCGATGAAGTCCGCCGGCGGATGCTGGAAGTCCCTTCCCCGGTGCTGTGATCCCGGGGCCGTCTGCGCTGACCGATTGGCTCGACCCCCTGTTTCATTCATCGAACTTAATTCGCCCGCCAGACCGTTCGTCAGTCCATCCTATGGGAAGAGCCGTTCATTCGATGGTTCAGGCGGTATGGAAAAGGAGCTGCTGCGTCAAATGACGCGCAACAGCTCCTTTTTTCGTAATTATGTTGTACTTTCAGTGGGAAGATTATTTCTTCTGATAGCCTTCCCATACCGGGAACTGAGCGCCTTTGTAGACTTCGATCATCAGATCTCCGATCTCCTGTGTCTGGTAGGCTTCAACGACCCGCTTCAGGACCGGGTTGTCCTGATTGTCCTGATGGGCGGCGATGAGGTTGAAGTAGGGCTGGGAAGCATCGGTGACAGGTTCGAGGAAGATGGCGTCATCAGCCGGTGAGAAGCCTGCATCCATGGCCATGTCGGTGTTGATGATGGAAGCGGCCACATCGGTGAGGGCACGGGCAGTCTGACCGGCATCCAGTTCTGTGATGGTCAGATTCTTGGGGTTTTCGGAAATGTCTTCCTTGGTGGGTGTCAGATTGGCAGGATCCTTCAGCTTGATCAGACCGGCTGACTCAAGAACTTTCAGTGCCCGGCCCAGGTTGGTCGGGTCATCAGGGATCGCGATCTCATCGCCGTCCTGGATCTCGTCGAGGGTCGCATATTTCTGAGAGTACAGGCCGATGGGTGAAAGGAACGTGTCTCCGATGGAGACCAGCTTATTGCCGTTGGCTTCGTTGAAAGCGTCAAAGTAGATGTGATGCTGGAAGGAGTTCAGATCGAGATCGCCATCGAAGAGGGCCTGATTGACCGGAGGGTACTCGGTGAATTCCACCAGTTCGATCTCAATATTTTCTGCCGCCAGGTTTTCCTTGATCTTGTCCCAGAGTTCGTGCTTGGAGCCAATGACTCCGACTTTGACCTTGGTGGGTTCCGAGGCTGTGGTGGTTTCGGCTCCTGCCGTGGTCGTGTCTCCTCCCGCTGTGGTCGTGGGCGTTGCTGCCGGTGCGCAGGCGCTGAGCAGCAGCTGGCCTGCCAGTAAAATGGATGTTACGAAAAGTCCTGATTTTTTCATGATGAATTCCTCTCTTTTGTTTATTTTTGTTGTTTTG
>CAYYVR010000031.1:8316-20127 GCA_964475185.1 uncultured Clostridium sp.
GATATTTCCGGATTTGAATTTCAGCTCATCGTTCCGCTGGACAGGTTGATCTTCATTTAATATCTGACTGCTTCACATGCCCTCCCTAATGCGTGGATCTTCGTTCCAGAATGTTTCCAATGATCTGGACGATGAAGACGATGGCCAGGATGAGTGCGGTGGAAACCAAAATCACATCATTCTGGAAGCGATTATAGCCGACGGATATGGCCAGCTTGCCCAGCCCTCCGCCGCCGACAGCTCCGGCCATGGCCGTGAGGCCGAGGATGGAGATGATGGTGAGAGTGGAGACCCGGATCAGTGCCGTCGTGGACTCGGGGAGCCAGACCTTGCGAATGATCTCGATGGGCCCAAGGCCCATGGCACGGGCCGCTTCGATGACGCCGGGATTGACCGTGGCCATGGCGGCTTCGACCTGCCGGGCATAGAATGGGGCTGATCCGACCACCAGGGGGACGATGGCGGCTTTCGTGCCGATGGTGGTCCCGACGATCTCCCGGGTCAGGGGAGAAATGATGGCCAGCATGATGATGAAAGGGATCGAGCGTCCGATGTTGACGATCTTGTCCAGGACACTGTAAACTGTCCGGTTTGCCCAGAGGCCGTTCTCCCGGGTGAGGATCAGGAGGATGCCCAGGATCAGTCCGAAGAGCCCGGCGATGAGGGACGTCCAGAACAGCATGTTCAATGTCGCCAGGGTCTCGGTATAAAATTGATTTTTGATTCGGATGACATTTGAAAAATCCATGTTATATCTCCTCCCTGAGCCGGACCCGTTTGACCCGGACCCCGTCGATCTCCATGATGGAGATGGCCTCGTTGATGTTATGACGGTCCCCGTCAAAGGCCACCAGAAGATTGCCGAAGGGGACTTTGTTGAGGAATTCCACATTGCCTGAGAGGATGTTGGTGGTGATCCCGTGATCCCGCTGCAGCGTCGCGATGAAAGGTTCTCTGAACCGGTCGCCCACAAAGGTCAGGATGTAGATCTCGTCCCCGCTGATCTTGAAGGAATCCTGGTTTTCAATGACTTTGGCCACATCCTCATCCATGTTGGTGGCGGTGCGGACAAATTTCTCCGTCAGGGGATTCTTCGGATTGGAGAAAATATCCACCAGGCTGCCCTCTTCCACAATGAGTCCGCCGTCCATGACGAAGACCCGGGTGCAGAGTTCCTTGACCACCTGCATTTCATGGGTGATGACCACCAGGGTGAGGTTCAGTTTGCGGTTGAGCTCACCCAAAAGCTTCAGAATGGACTTTGTCGTCTCAGGATCCAGGGCGCTGGTGGCTTCATCACAGAGCAGAATCTCCGGATTGTTGGCCAGGGCCCTGGCGATGGCTACTCTCTGTTTCTGTCCGCCGGACAGCTCCGAGGGATAGGCCAGCTTTTTCCCGGAGATCCCGACCAGCTCCAGGAGCTCATCGATGCGCGCATCGGCCTGGGCTTTGCTCTGACCGCCCAGCGCCAGCGCGATATTGTCGCGGACTGTTTTGGAATGCATCAGGTTGAAGTGCTGAAAGATCATCCCGATCTTCCGCCGGCGGGGGCGCAGCTCCCGTTCAGACATGGCGGTGAGATCTTCTCCGCCCACCAGGACCTGACCCGAGGTCGGCCGTGTCAGCAGGTTGATGGTCCGCACCAGCGTACTTTTCCCGGCACCCGAGTAACCGACGATGCCGACGATCTCTCCTTTGCTTATTTTCAGTGAAGCATCCACGACAGCATGCAGCTCATTGCTGCCTCGGCCGAAGGTCACTGCCACATCCTTTAATTCGATCATGTTATTCCTCCCCATCAAAAAATCCTTCCGGGTCATAAAGACCGGAAGGACGAATCATCGTGTTACCACCTTGCCATCGGAATCAGGTCACCCTGGATCCCCTCATGGAGTACCATCATACTCCGATGCTGTATCGGGCATTCCCGTTCCCGGCTAAGGGCACACCCCTCACCGGAAATCGCTCCGCGGCCATGTTCAATATCTCCTCATTCGCTGCTCTCACCCATTGCAGCTTCTCTGTAGAACTACCCGATATTTACTCACCGTTTCATCACGTTGCATTTGATTTTGTATAACAAAAAAGTTCCCATCCTTACCGAAAGGACGAAAACTTACCGTTCACGTGTTACCACCTTGTTTCATCCTGACCTCGCAGCCAGGACCTTGTGAAGTACGATCATACTCCCATGCTGTAACGTGCATCCACGTAAGCGCCTACTCTGTTTTCAGCACTTCCCTTTTGCAGGCCATCTTCACCGGTTATTTTACCGTCCCTTTTCACCGACCGGGACTCTCTTTTAGGCTTTTTTTCCGGGTACTCTTCTGCTCGACAGGTTTGTCAATGACATAAATATACAGAAGCCCGTAATCAAAGTCAACCCTGAGTAAACAATTACAGCATAAATTATTAAAAATATTTTTAATTACCTGCCAGTTGCATGACGTATGGCTCATTTTGGTGTCTAATCCATACCTTGCAACCATCAATCAGAGATGGGACTGCCCGGGCTTTTAAGGTTGCGCAGACGATCTCCGAATTCAGGGACGGTCTGTCATCAGCTTCGGGCTGACTTTCTCCCCGCAGCGAAAAACAGACTGCCGTCCGTTCCCGGATGCGCAGTCTGTTTTTTCTTATGTGCCTCATCGCCGGCAGGCTCCCGCCTGCTGTTTTCCGCCTCGGTCGGATCTACTCCGTGGGATCGACCCCGCGCTCGAGGATCTCGATCCAGTAGCCGTCCGGATCGCCGATGAAATAGAGATCCATCTCATGGTTTTCGTAGATGATGACGCCCATCTGTGAATGGAGCTTGTAGGCTTCCTTTTTGTCTTCCACGGCAAAGGCCATGTGGAATTCATTGTCACCCAGATCATATGGCTTCTCCCAGTCATTGAGCCAGGTCAGTTCCAGTTCATAATCGGATTCCCCGTCCCACAGATAGACCAGAATGAATTTGCCTTCATTGACATAGCGTCTCTTCTCCGTTAATCCCAGGGCTTTCTCATAAAAAGCCAGGGATTTCTCCAGATCAAACACGTTGATGTTATTGTGCAGAAATCTTCCTTTTACCATTGGCTTGCTCCTTCTCTTTTGTTATCTTTTCTTTTTTCACTGGTTTTATCGATCTGTTCAATCGATCTGTTCACTTAAACTGTTCGATCGAGTCTCAATGGGTCTTTTCCGGCTGTTGTCCTATTCACGGACCGGCGGATCGCCCGGCCCGGGAACGCTGTTACTTTTCAGCTTCCAGTTCATTGGTGAGCTGTTCCAGCTCATCGATGAGGGAACCGATGTAACTGACCGTATCCCGCAGCGGCTGATCCGTCGTGATATCGACACCGGCAGCTTTGGCGAATTCCACCGGCGTCAGCGTGCCGCCGGCAGACAGGACGCTTCTCCAGTCGTCCACTGCGCTCTGGCCTTCTTTCAGAATCCGCTGGGAAACCGCTGTGGAGATGGTGAGACCTGCGGAATAGGTGTAGGGATACAGTCCCATGTAATAGTGGGGCTGGCGCATCCAGGTCAGTTCGGCGCCTTCTGTGAGTTCCACGGCATCGCCCCAGAATTTTTCCAGGGTCTCGCGGAACAGTCGATGGAAGTCCTCAGTCTGGACGCCCTTGCCTTCGTCGATCAGTTTGTAGACTTCACGCTGGTAGTAGCCTTCCAGGAAATGGGTGACAAAGTTATGATAATAGGTCCTGGCGATGAGGCTGGCAATGACCCAGCGCCTGAAACGCGGTTCGTCACTGGTTTTCATCAGGTGATTGGCCATGAGCATCTCATTCATGGTGGACGGCGCTTCGATGGCGTACAGGGACAGGTTGTCATTGAGCGGTCCCTGGTTTTTATGGGTCATGAAACTATGTCCGGCATGGCCCAGTTCATGGGCAAGAACGAAGACCTCCCGCATTTTATGCGTCCAGCTGATGAGGATGTAGGGATGCACGCCGAAGGGCGATGCGCAGAAAGCCCCGGTGGATTTTCCCTTGTTCTGGACAAAGTCCACCCAGCGATTGTCCAGGGCGTCTTTGAGCATGCCCAGATAGTCCTCGCCCATGATCCCCAGTGCCTTGTAGATGTAATCCTTGGACTCTTCGATGGAAATGGAGGGTTCGAAGGCCGGATCCAAATCGAGTTTGAGGTCGGCATAGGTCATCTTGTCCAGACCATGGACGCGCTGGATCAGTTTGGCGTACTTTCTCATATGGGGCGCCAGCTCTTCCATGAGGACATCCAGCTGCCGGTTGTACAGTGAACGGTCCACTTTCTGGCGCATCAGGAGATAATCGAACACGGAATCGTAGTTTTTGATTTCGGATAAGATCTTGTCCTGGCGGATCTGGGAAGCATAGGCCGTCCCGATGGTGTACTGATATTCTCTCAGTTTCTGAGAGAAGGCCCGGAAGGCATTGCGCCGGACTTCAGGATCCTGGTCATATTCCAGCTCCCCTTCAAAATTGACGAAGGTCAGGACATGGTTTTCGCCGTTGGCTTCAAATTCGGGGAAGGTAAGGTCTGCCAGCTTTGCCGCTTCATAGACCGAATACGGCACGTCGAAGACTTCGCCGAGGCGGGCCAGGACTTTTTCTGATTCCGCGGACAGCGTATGCGGCTTATAGCGCAGGACGTCCTTCAGGTAATAGCTGTAGGCTTTGTCCGCTTCCATGGCCTGGGCGAGGATCTCCTCATTGACCTGAAGCAGTTCGGTCTCAAAGAACGAGAGTTCCCCGATGAGGCTGCCCATTTTCGCCTGGAACTCCATGGCGTTTTTCTGGTAGTGCGGATTGGTCCGATCCACGGAAACATGGAGGGATGCATAGCTGCCGCACTGCTCGGCAGACACTAAGATCTTTTCATAGTCTCTGACGGCGGCCAGAATGGTCTCGACGTCCTTCAGGTTGCCCCGATAAGCTGCGGTGAAGGCCCTGATCTGCTCGGCCAGTCCCTCCTGAGCCTTGTAAAATTCTTCATCCGACGCAAAGATGTCATTCAGGTTCCAGGTGTAGGACTCCTCGACTTCACTGCGCTTCAAAATTTTCCTGTCTTGTTTCTCGGTCATATTCAACCTCCGTGATTTGTAACGTTATCATTGATTTTACCACTGAACGCCAGTCCGGGAAGGTCCGGCTGTATCTGTTTTTGATAAAACCACAACAGAATCCTCCCCGGACCTCTTCGATGGCAGGCCGGGTTCTAACGGACCCGGATGGTTTCCTCCCTGGATACGGAGTAGAGATAGGCTTCCCGCACGGGCAGGCCGGCGATGGCTTCCAGGGCACTGGCATAAAGATCGATCTGAGCCTGGTATTTCCGGGCCAGATAGTTTTCAGAATCTGGCGGAATGGCATCGGTTTTGTAGTCCAGAAGGATGATCTGATCCTCTTCCACAAAGAATGCGTCGATGATCCCGATCAGGGTCATGGGGTCATCGGATGCCCATTCATCACGCAGCTGCCGGGCCGGCAGGCTGCGGGTGAAGACTTCTTCCTTGAACAGCTGACCGGCGCGGGCGGCGGCCTGAAACCGCCGGCCCAGGTCCGAGGTGAAAAAGCCCAGGACTTTACTGACATTGACACTGGCGGCTTCCTCGGCCAGCATGAGTTCCCGGTCCACCAGGGCGGCGATCTCAGCCCGGATCTGCTCTGCGGATTCGACAAAGGGATCGATGTGGAGCATCACGGTATGGAACGCGGTTCCCCGTTCAGCTCCCGTCAGCTGCCGTTCTTCCAGGAGGAACCCGGGCCGGGGCAGCCGGTCCACTTTGTCATAGGTCTCGTCCATGATCGAGGGCGTGGCCATCTCCATGGTCTCCTCGATGACCTGTTTTTTGATCACCGAAACGGAGACTTTGGAGGGCAGCGTGGTGGCCAGCTGATGCGGATAGCGATAGTCCAGCACGGAAATGAGTTCCTCATCGGTGAGCTCCTCGCCCCGCCAGAACGGCTCCTGCGTATCGCTTTGCGCTTCTTCCGCCGCCTGGATGAGGTCACTTTTGCCGATGAGGCTGATCTCAAAGGACACCCCGTCACCCAGATGGGTGACCCCTTCATTGAAGACTTCCATCTGGCCCCGGATCAGCGGGGCATTGAGGATCACCGGCATCATCCAGTCCAGATAGCTGGAGTCCGCCAGGACTTTGCGCGGGCTGGAGGGCAGTTCCTCTCCGGCCCGGAACCATTTTTCAAGAGACCTGCCGACCTTTTTGACATTTCCGGTGATGATGAGCCGTTCCTTCGCCCGGGTCATCGCGACATAGAGGACCCGCATTTCTTCGGAAATGGCCTCTTCATTGATCTTGGCTTTCATCACCACCCGGGGCAGCGTGTCTTCCACGGTCCCCCTGACCGGATCACGGTGCTTGACGGCCATGCCCAGTTTTTCGTGGAGGATCATATCCCCGCCCTGATCCATCCGGTTGAAGCGCTTGCCGCTGTTGGCCAGAAAGACCACCGGGAATTCAAGGCCCTTGGATTTATGGATGCTCATGATCCGGACCACATCTTCATTTTCGCCCATGATCCTGGCATCCCCGTAGTCATTGGATTTCTCCCGCATGGCGTCGATGTAGCGGATGAAGCGGTAGAGGCCTTTGAATGCCGATTTTTCATATTCACCGGCCCGCTGGAAAAGGATGCGCAGGTTGGCCTGACGCTGATAGCCGTTGGGCATGGCCCCGGCATATTCCAGATAGGCGGTGTCCGAATAGATTTTCCAGATGAATTCATCCAGCGGCTGATGGACAGATTCTTCCCGCCACTGATCCAGCCGGGTGAGAAATGCAGCCGTTTTACGGGCCAGGGCGGGGTACTGCCGGCCGAAGACGATGTCCTCGGCGGCCAGTTTCAGACAGTCCAGGAACAGGAGATCCCGGTCCACCTGCCGCAGCGCGATCAGTTCATTCTCGGTGAAGGAGAAGAGCGGACTGCGCAGCACCGCCAGCAGCGGGATGTCCTGGCGCGGATTATCAATGGTGCGCAGCAGACTCATCATGGTGCGGATCTCAATGGATTCAAAGTAGCCGGAGCCGGTATCGGTGAACACCGGCACCGAGGCTTCCTCCAGCGCTTCCTTGAACGTGGCTGCCACATTGGAGGTGGCCCGCAGGAGAATGACGATGTCCCGGTAGTGGACTCTGCGCGCAGTGCCCTTATCCGTGATCAGAACGGCGGGATCCGCCACCAGGGCTTTGATCCGTGCCGCCACATGGCGGGCTTCCAGTTCCACCCCCTTCAGATCCTCCAGCTCCCCGATATCTTCCGTCTGGGCATCCAGTTCAGAGGCTGCATCGATGAGTTCAATGGCGATGGGCTGTTTCACCTCGGGATCATAGTCCGCTCCGAAGATCAGCGCTTCCTCCCGGGTGTAATCCAGCTCGCCGGCCCGTTCGCTCATGATGGCCGTGAACACGGCATTGACGGAATCCAGCACCTCCGGCCTTGACCGGAAATTGCGGTAGAGCATGATCTTTCGTCCGTCGCAGGCCACGGTCCCTTCCAGGCCGTGATATCTTTTGTACTTGCCCAGAAAAATTTCCGGCTTGGCCTGGCGGAACCGGTAGATGCTCTGCTTGACGTCTCCGACCATGAAAATATTCTGTTCATCCCGGGACACGGCGGTGAGGATGGCTTCCTGTACGTCATTGGAATCCTGATACTCATCGATGAGGACTTCCTCAAACCGCTGCTGATAGATCCGGGCAACTTCGCTGGGGCCTTCCCCATTGCGCAGGATCTGCAGGGCGAAGTGTTCCAGATCGGCAAAATCCACCCGGTTGAGCTCCTGTTTTTTCGCCTGCAGATGGTCATAGAAGCGCAGCGTCAGATCGCCGAGTGCCTTCATCGGTGCTGCCATACGTTCAATGAGCCGGATCTGCCCGGCCAGGTCTTTGGCCAGAAAATCCCTGACCAGAGCGGCCAAAAGGCCCTTGTAGCCATCGCGCAGACCGTTGATGAGGTCCGCCGTATCGCTGCCTTTGGCCGGCGGCCGGCGGACGAATTTCATGGCGGCGGCGGCGGCCCTGAGCTGAGAATAATCTTCACTGGCAGTGAGGGTCGCGGCCAGCGCCTCCACCTGATCGAGCTCCTCCCGGAAAAAAGCCGTGTATTTGGGCGGCAGGGATGGATCGCAGTCCAGGAGCCTGCGGATCTTCCCCGCCGTCTTTGCGATCTCCTCGCCCACCTCCCGCACCTCACGCAGGAGATACGAATACCATGGCGATGTTTCCCAGTTTCGGGCCGAATCGTCATAGGCAGAGGCTGCCCGGCGGATCCAGGCTTTGGGATCGGTGCCGGACCGCGAAAAATTCCAGATCTTGCGCGTCTTTTCCACCAGATCCTCATCGCTGCGGTCGCCGCCGAAGACATCCACCAGCTCCAGAAACGCAGGATCCTGGGTTTCGTAGGCTGCCTCCAGAACTTCTTCCATGGTCTCGGCAATGAGGATGTTGGTTTCGGTATCATCCAGCAGTTTATAGTCAGGATCCAGGTCCACCAGGTGGAAATTCTCCTCGATGACCTTTTTGCAGAAGGCGTCGATGGTCATGATGTTGGCCTGATTTAAAAGAGCCAGCTGCCGGACAAGGTTCTCATTCTGGGGATTCTCCTCCAGGGCTTTGGCGATGCGCAGGGAGATGCGTTCCCGCATTTCCGTGGCCGCCGCCCGGGTGAACGTCACCACCAGGAGACGGTCGATGTCGACGGGCTCCTCGCGGGTGACCATGGTGCAGATCCGCTCCACCAGCACGGCGGTCTTGCCGGATCCGGCCGCCGCGGCGACCAGAAGCGACTGATCCCGATATTCAATGGCCTGCTGTTGTTCACTGGTCCAGTTCGGCATGATCGGCACCTCCTTCGATGACATTGATCCTGTGGGGTTCGCTGTTTTCGCTGTTTTCGCTGTTTTCGCTGTTTTCGCTGTTTTCGCTGTTTTCTTCGCTTTTTCTGGTTTCTTTCATTGCTTCGCCATCACCGCCTCCGCTGGTTTTGCCGCCGCCCGGACCGTTGTGATCCGAACCGTCAATATAGAGCCAGGCTTCCTCAGGTTTCATCTTGCGGATCCGGTTGTATTCATTCCCCTTCTGACTGGGATCGAACTGACAGATGCTGCGGTACTCGCAGTACTGGCAGGCTGTGACGGTATCCGTCCGGTAGGGCCGGATGGAAATATCCCCGTTGATCAGGGCCAGGCTGATGCGCTTGATGGTCTGAGCCACATAGTCTCGGAGCTGGTCGAACTGCTGCCGGCTGATGATGAGCGCTTCCTGTTTCTGACTGTCCGATCGGACTTCTTCATTTTTCAGTTTGGCATGGATCACCAGGGATACGTCCATCATGTCTTTGTCCATGGAACGGACGACGCTGGCGTCATCGAGGATGAGCCCCTTGAGCCGCAGATCCTTCAGGATCCGCAGTTCGAGTTCTTCGTCAGTCATCTCGGCCCCGTTTTCGACGGTGGGACGATGGATCCGGTAATACAGGACGGCGCCGGGCAGGGTCTCGCCCTGGAGAAAGCGCTGAGAATTGCGCAGAATGACGTCCAGGTAGACCAGGAGCTGGAGCTGCAGGCCATGGATGATATCCGAGAGGTCCAGCTCCTTCATCCCGGATTTGTAATCAATGATCCGGATGTAATTGCGGTCCGGCCGCCTGAGGACATCGATGCGGTCGATGCGTCCGTTGATGTTGACTTCCCGGCCGTTGTCCAGGTCCAGCACGATGGCCGGAATGTCTTCATGGGGTCCGAATGCGACTTCCGTATAGAGCGGTTCGAATTCGCCGCGGACGATCTGATTCTGGATCACATCCACCGAGGAGGCGATGATCCGCTTGATCTTTCCAGTCATGTGCTGATAGCGCCGCGATGAGGCCAGGATGGGATTCTTCTGGGCTTCCAGCGCCTGTTCCATCAGCTGATCCACTGCGGTCCGGGTATAATCCGGGGTGATTTTTTTCCAGTCCAGGCCATCCTCTTTGATCTTCTTGGTGAAGCGATCCAGGACATCATGCATGAGACTGCCCACATCGGGGGTGCTGAGCACAAATTCTTTCCGTTCTTTTGCCCTTAAGCCGTATTTGACAAAGTAGGCGAAGGGACAGCGGCTGAAGTGTTCCAGCCGGGAAACGGTGAGGTGAAGTTTTTTGCCGTAGAGCTGATCCATGTGTTCGGCCTTCAACTCTGCCGGATAGTTCGTATAGCGCAGCCCGTCCGCCACGGTATCTAACCGCGCCTGATAATCGGGATCTCTGCGGAACCGGTCGTAGATGGCCCGCCAGACGGGATCCACCGGGATCCCGTCGTGGTGCCGGCGCATCTGCCCGATGAGTTCGCGGAAGGCTTCCCGTTCAGAGGAGATGGATTCCCTGCCCGGACTGCCCTTCTCAAGATAGGATTGGCTGATCTCTTCCTCCAGACGCGGAAACAGCTTTTTCAGCCGCCCGATGATCATGGAGGGCCGCAGGGCTTTGCCTTCGGCATCGGAGGTGGGATAGGTCACGGTGAGGAAATTCGTTCCGATGGTGAGGGCATTGTAAACATAGAACTGTTCGTAGAATGCCCGGGTCCGGGCATCCTTGGACAGATGGAGCATTTTCTGTGAGAGCATTTCACGGTCACTGTCGGTGAAGATGCCGGCGGCACCGGGGGTCCTGGGCAGGATCCCGTCATTGGTGCCGACGATGTAGATGCCTTTGACCCCTCCGGAGCGGACCCGGGCAATGTCTCCGACGATGACCTGATCCAGGGTCGCCGGGATCAGGGAGATCTTGATGGAAGAGAGGCCAACCAGAAGCGTATTGCCGAAATCATCCAGTGTCATGGATTCATCCCCCATGGCTTCCACCATCTGGTCCAGGATCTGCATGAGCGAGTCCATGATCTGGCTGTATTCACGGTGGGCCTCGGGCTCTGTTTCAGCCAGTGCTTCGATCCAGTCGCTGAAGGTCAGCAGGGCGTGGGAATGGACCAGAAATTCATAAAAGAGTCCGGCCATCTCGCGGACGGTGCCTGCCGCCTCCATGGCCTGGTAGGTTTCGTTCAGGGGCTCGGTGATAAGATCGCGGACTTCGTTGAGTTCGTTGAGCAGCCGCTGGGCGGACAGTTCATTTTTCACATCCGGCACCGGCCAGGTCCAGATTTCCTCCTGCCACTTCCAGCCGGAGATGCCGTTGGCGATGCAGTAATTCTCCAGGGCATCGATAACTTCGCGGGGGATCGGCAGCAGCATCGTCTTCAGATACCGGAAGACCGCCTCGCCCTGAAAATTGCGCCGGCGGATCTCGAAAAAGCCGGCAATGAAAGAAGCCAGGGGATTGGTGTCGATCTCTTTGCGGGCGTCGATGAAGACCGGGATCTCAAACTGGTCCATGACGCTTTGCAGGATCGCCCCGTAGGTGTCCAGATCGCGCAGGAGAATGGCCATGTCCTGAAAGCGCAGTCCGTTTTCCCGAACCTGGCGGATGATGTCACGGGCAACATATTCCATTTCCTCATAGGGGTTCTGGGCGCGGTAGAGCCGGACGGTGGAAACTCTTTCCGGATACTCGGCATTGGGATAACTGTAGAATTCACGCTCCACATGGGCCAGCTCCGGATTCGCCTCAAACCGGCCGGCGCCTTTGAGAAAGACCGGTTTGGTCAGAGAGACCCCGCGCTTTGCCGCCAGATCCATCAGGGCCCGGTCGGTATCCACCGGCAGGGCAAACACGCCTTTGTGGTTCAGTCCCAGTCCTTCATCGTAGGTCAGCGTGATGGTGACGTCGCCTTTGCCCAGAAGAACTTCCAGCATCTCCAGCTGTTTGGGGGTGAAATCAG
>CAYYVR010000032.1:0-1325 GCA_964475185.1 uncultured Clostridium sp.
GAAACCAGTCCGGCGACGGCAAAGGGAACCAGTCCGATGTCGCCTGTTTTCGGGATCTCTGAGGAACCTTCGATTTCCTGATACTGGAAGTTTTCCGGAACCAGAACGGTGTCAATGACATGGACTACACCGTTGCCGGATTTGATGTCTGCGGAGACAACGCTTGCTGAGTTGACTTTTACGCCGTCTGAGAGGTCGAACGTAAGCGCTTCGCCGTTGATGGTGTCAGCGGTCAGACCATCGGTGAGATCAGAACTGAGTACTTCACCGGATACTACATGGTAGAGCAGGACTTTTGACAGATCCGGCTGAGCGATGAGATCTTCTTCTGTGATGTCAAGGTCACCGAGCAGTTTTTCGAAGGCAGCGTTGGTGGGGGCAAAGACAGTGAATGGACCTTCGCCCTTGAGGGTGTCGACCAGTTCAGCTTTCTGAAGCAGAGCGACCAGCATGCTGAAATCTTCGCTGGAGAGCGCAACGTCTACGACCGTCTCGGGAATATCGGGTGTTTCAGTGGTTTCGAGTTGAAAGCTTTCAGGGACCAGAACGGTATCGATGACATGGATCACGCCGTTGGTGGCTTCGATGTCAGGGGTCACAACACCGGACTCATTGATTTTAACGCCATCCGTCACATCGACAGAGAGTTCTTCGCCCAGCAGTGTGGGGGCCTTCATGCCATCGGTGAGATCGGTGCTCATGACCTTCCCGGATACCACATGGTAGAGCAGGACATCCTTCAGCTGCGGGTGCGCCAGAAGATCTTCCGCGGTGATGCCAAGACCGGTCAGGAGTTTTTCAAAGGCAGCATTGGTGGGCGCAAAGACGGTGAAGGGGCCTTCGCCTTCCAGGTCATCCACCAGTTCGGCTTTGGCAAGGGCTGCGACAAGGGTGCTGAAATCTTCATTGCTGCCGGCGATCTCTACGATGTTCTGGTCGGCTGCCAGGGCGGGGATTCCTGTGAATACTGTAAGGGAAAGCATAATGCTGGTTAAAAATCTGAACATTTTTTTCATGATTGATTCCTCCGTTTTTTGTTTTTTGGATGCATTGGGTTGGTTTGAATTTGATTGTTTGTTTGGTTCGTTGCTGATGCCTGAGCATTCGCAAGATTCTCTGAAGATCAGGCTTTTCATTCCGGATCCTCCTCAGTCAGTGATGTTCAGCATGGGCCATTTTCAGTTACTTTGATTGTGATCAACTGTCTGGATCATTCATTCACTTGGTATAGGTCCGGTCTTTCATGTTTTTTCTGATCTGATCGGCTGTGCCGGTATGTTCGTTCTCTACATTGCTTCTTTGTACTTTCTTCGTTATTGGTTATT
>CAYYVR010000032.1:1425-20126 GCA_964475185.1 uncultured Clostridium sp.
GTTTGAGCTTTCGAACCGTCGCTGAGTTTTACGACAGCTTTTGGGAAGCAGTGTTGGCGGAGAGTGTTTGTTGTTATTGATAACTGTTTGCAATTAGAATATATGACATTGAAAAGGTCATGACAGTAATTTTTTTCGATGTAACACAAAACGTGTTGAATCTATTTTTTGATTTTATGTAATACACATTGTGTTAATATGAAATCACAGAGAACCATCTGACTGTCATGGATCGGAGAGACCGATCCGCCGCGCAGTAAGAAACAATATTGAACTCAAAGATGAAAAGACAGGTGATAAGCTTGAATCATAAAACAAAACAGAAGGTCCTCAATGTCATCATGGCCGGTTCTGTCCTGCTTCTTGGGGTAACCGGCTATGAAGCGTATTCCAGAAACAGGACGCAAAATGGCTATGAAGCCCTGGCAATGGAACGGCAGACGATGGAGGCTTCGTCGGCAACAAAAATAAAAGCTCAGTTTGGCAGTCAGACTAATGTCGAAAATCAGTCCGATCCCGGGATCCCGGCAGATCCGGGTTCGTCGCCGGCTCCATCTGGAGATCCATCGGATCCCCGGATTTCAGAAAGCCCTCAGCGGCAGGGAAATCAAAACAGCGTCTGGCTTGATATCAATCCCGACTTCCTGGGCTGGCTGAATGTCCCGGGCACCAGCATCGACTATCCTTATGTTCGCAGCCAGGATAATGCCGATTATCTCAAACTGGATTTTTACAGGAAACCCAGCAAAGCCGGGACGCTGTTCATGGATTACAGAAACCTCGGCAGTTTCCGGGACCGTCATCTCCTGATTTACGGTCACAACATGAAAAACGGCACCATGTTCCATGATCTGGTCCGGTTTCATGACCCTGATTTTTATAAGGCCAACCGGGAGATCACGGTAACGGATCTGTATAGAACCAGACGGTACCAGATCTTTTCCGTATACGAAGTTTCAGCCGATGAGTATGAGCTGCCGGTGGCGTTTGATGGGCCATCGGGCCTCAGCGACTATATGGAATCGCTGGCATTGCGCTCCATGCATCCCCAGGACGAAGATCCTTTGATGGGGCAGCAGCTTCTGACGCTGGTGACCTGCAGCTACGGTACGAACAACGGACGAACCATCGTCCACGCAATGGAAATCACCGACTAGGCTCACAGGAGCTGCAGAAAAACGGGCTCAACGAAAAAACCACCGAATTGAAATCCAATTCGGTGGTTTTTTCGTTGGCTCATCCGCAGGGGTTCACTGCGGATGAGCTTCAGACGGGGTGCAGGGAGTTGTGCAGTGCATCAGCGCTTCTGGACATAGATCAGGTAGTCGCCGTAGCCTTCTGCTTCCATCTCAGCCAGGGGGACAAAGCGCAGGGAAGCTCCGTTGATGCAGTAGCGCAGGCCGCCCAGATCCTTGGGGCCGTCTTCAAAGACATGGCCCAGATGAGAGTCACCGGCTTCGGAACGGACTTCCACCCGGTCCATGCCGTAGCTTGAGTCCGTGTACTCTTTCACCGTGCCGTCGGTGATGGGTTTGGAGAAGGAAGGCCAGCCGCAACCGGCGTCAAATTTGTCGTCGGAGGAGAAGAGGGGCTGACCGGTGACGATATCAACATAGATGCCGGGAGAGAATTCCTGATCCAGTTCGCTGGAAAAGGCCATTTCGGTGCCCTGCATCTGAGTGACCACAAAGGAGAGCTCAGACAGCTTTTCCTTGAGGGTCGCCTCATCCGGTTTGGTGTATTTATCCGGGCCCGCCACAGGCACCTCGGCCAGGCTGAGGTCGATGTGACAGTAGCCGTTGGGGTTCTTCTGCAGGTAGTCCTGATGGTAGTCTTCCGCCGGATAGAATCCACTCAAAGGTTCAAGTTCGACGGCCAGAGGTTTATCATAATTGGCCGCCTCCCGGGTGAGAAATTCGCCGGCCAGCTTTTTTACATCGTCGGTCTCATAGTAGATCCCGGTACGATACTGACGGCCGATGTCATTGCCCTGCCGGTTGACGCTGACGGGATCGATGATCCGGAAATAATGGGTCAGGATCTCGCCAAGGCTGATCCGGTTGGGGTCGTAGATGATCTTCACCGTTTCGGCATGGTCCGTGGATCCGATCTTCTCATACACCGGATCATCAGTGGTTCCGTTGGCATAGCCGGAGACCACGTCACCGACGCCCTCCAGGCGCTGGAAATATTCTTCCACGCCCCAGAAACAGCCGCCGGCCAGATAGATGGTCCGATCCGTGGCGGCGGGTTCGTAGGCAGCTTTTGTGGTGCCTCCGCTGGCAGGCTGGGCCGAAGACGGCATACAGCCCGTCAGCAGGGCCGTGATCAGGAGCGGGATCGTTCGGAAGGTTCGCAGGATGGATGTTTTCAAATATATCACCTTTTGCTTCATAATTTTCATTCGTTATTGTCTGTGTCGACTGGGTTTTATTTGGTTCTATGAATCTGGTCTGATTCGTTTCTCTGTTTTTCTTTTTCTGGTTTCTTCTTCATTTCTCTATCTTCCTTTTATGCCTTCAGTCTTTCTTTTATTCTTTCAGCCTTTCAATCATTTAATTTTTCATCGTATTTTTCTGCAGTCCCGGCACCCATGGTTCCGGCTGCATCCAGTGCACAGGACTTCCAGGCACAGGGTTTCCTGCCGCTATTTCTGACAGTTCATGCAGAAATGAGTGCCGCGGCCGGCGACCCGGATCTTTTTGATGGTGGTGCCGCATTTTCGGCAGGGTTCGCCCTGACGGCCGTAGATCCATGCCTGATCGAGATAATGGCCTTTGGTGCCTTCCGCATTGAGATAATTCTTCCGGGTGGACCCCCCAAGATCGATGGAGGTGTTCAGGACCTTTCGCAGGGACCGGTGCAGTTTGGCATAGTCTGCATCGGTCAGGGAATGGACGCGGCGATCAGGCATGATCCCGGCCAGAAACAGCGCCTCATCGCAGTAGATGTTGCCGATGCCGGCCAGGACGGTCTGGTCCAGGAGCGCCGCTTTGACAAACGTATTTTTACGGCGGCTCATTCGTTCCTGAAAAACTTTCCGGGTGAAGTTTCGCCCCAGGGGTTCGGGACCCAGTTTGCTCAGAAAGGCATTCTGGTCCAGCTCGGCCGGCGTCATGATCCGCACCCAGCCGAATTTGCGAAAGTCATTGAAGTACAGCGTGGAGCCGTCGGTGAAATCAAATTGGACGCGGGTGCTCTTGTCGGGGAAGGGCCCGGTCTGACCGGCTTCCTGAACGATCAGCTGTCCCGTCATCTTCAGATGGACCAGGAGCGTTGTCTGGTTGTCCAGATCGATGAGAACGGCCTTGCCGCGGCGGCGGGCTCCCACGATGGCGGCTCCCAGCGTGGCTTCGACGGCTTCGGGGGAGTTGGGAAAGGATTTGGCCCAGTTCCAGGTGATCTCCAGGATCTTCCTGCCTGTGATCAGTCGGTTCAGGCCATTGACGATGGTTTGGATTTCCGGTAGTTCGGGCATGTATTTCACCTCAACGTTGGAGTGGGATCGTGCAGATGGCAGAGGGTGGTGTCAGTTGGTGGTGTCAGTTGGTGGTGTCAAAGGGTAGTGTCAGACGGGCAGGCGTCACTCAGACATTGCCCAGATGGACATGGGTCAGATATTTTCGGGCGATGCCCGCCATCTCCTTCAGCGTATGCATGGGGGTCGGCGGCTTATCCATCATGAGATAGGCCGGGAAAAAGCGGGACAGGTGGAGGGGGATCTCCGGAGAAACCGACGCCAGCCACTGGCAGAGCGCTTCCATTTCTTCGGGGCTGTCATTCTCACCGGGGATCACCAGGGTCGTGACTTCCACGTGGGTCCGCCGGGCAGCGGTTTTAATGGATGCTTTCACCGGTTCCAGAGCGCCGCCCATTCGCCGGTAAAAGTGATCCGTGAAGGCCTTGAGATCGAAATTGAAGGCATCCACGACTTCCAGGAGGGCGTCCAGTGTCTGGGGGGTCATGAATCCATTGGAGACCACCACATTGACCAGTCCGGCTTCATGGATCAGCCGGCCGGTATCGATGATGAACTCCGGACAGATGGTGGGTTCATTGTAGGTGAAGGCCAGACCGATATTGCCCCGGTCAGCCAAAGCAATGGCTTCGTCGGCCAGTTCACGGGGCGTGATGACATCGCCGGTCTCCCGGCGGATGGTGGAGATGCTGTAATTCTGGCAGAACGTGCAGCGCATATTGCAGCCGTAGCTGCCATAGGAGAGGATAACGCTGCCGGGATGATAGTGATACAGGGGCTTTTTTTCGATGGGGTCCATATGCAGGGCCGTCATATGTCCGTAGTTCAGGGGGAAGGAGCGGCCCGCCCGCTCGGTCCTTGCCCCGCACAGACCCACGGAGTCTTCCGTGAGGCGGCAGTAATGGGGACAGACATTACAAGTGATCATTCATAACGCACCACCTTAAACCGTTCCAGGTCACAGTGCTCTTCTTCGCCGATCCCTGCTTTGGATCTGGCGATCCGGAGCTGCGCCTCCACGGTGTCGACGCCGGGCAGATTCGGCAAAAGCAATCCGCGCCGGGGGCCTTTTGTAACGATGACGCCATATCGAAGGGGATCCAGGTCAGCAAGTGAAGTGATGGGTTCAGCCGGGGAAAGGACATCGACACTGCAGGCCAGTTGATCGAATTCGCTGCTTTTGAGGGGCTCAAAGCGGGGATCGGCGAAGGCGGCTTCCACGGCATTGCGCACGACCTCTGCGGCGATGGATCCCGACGTAGGGGCAATGGTGCCGATGCAGCCGCGAAGCTGACCGTTCTTTTTCAGGGAGACGAAGACACCGGCCCGCCGGCGGAGGAATTCCTCAGGCAGTGGTTCAGTCTTCAGATAGTCATTGAGATCAAAGCGCTGATGGTTCAGTCTGGCGTTCATGACGGCAAGGGCCAGGCGGACCAGGGGGCTTGCGTGGTCCCGCTGTGTGCGGGCGTCCTGCCCGGCGGTTTCCAGATATTGGTCCAGGAAGTTCCGGGACGCATCCGGCCCCTCCGGCAGGAAGGCCGCAATGCCGTAGCCGACCCCGAAGGGCCCTTCATAGCTGTAGGCCTTTGCTTTGACGCGCAAACGGTCCAGGCACCCGGCCATGATGGCAAAGGATCGGTGACCGCATTCGCCGGCGCCTTCCTGAATATCCGGGTCCATGGCCAGGATCTCCCCGAAATCCCCGGAAGACAGGGCTGCCATGATCTTCTGATCGTAGCGGGGGCCGCTGGGATGAAACCCGTAAGGGCCGTCTGCGGTGAGACGGTGGGAAAGATCGCCGGAGGCAACGATGACACAGCGGCGGCCCAGCCGGTCGGCAACATTCCGTATATGCATGCCCAGTTCGTAATGGCTGGCCAGATCCAACCCGGAGAGGCCCACCCGAATTAGGTCAAAGTCGGTGAATTCCTGACGGATAAAGTACAGCGGAACGAAACTTGCATGATCCAGATGCTTACTGCGGACCCCTTCGGTGCCGGCGGGAAACCCCTCTCTGGCCAGGTGCAGGGAGAGCTGGCGGATCATTTCCTCGTCATAAGACACTTCCATGGCGGCGCCGGGGGCGCCGAACTGGCTTAGATCACCATGGGCGCCCTTGCCGGGAGCAATGTGAAAGTAGTCCTGATACATCGTCATGTGCGGTGATGTGAGGATCACTGTGTCAGGGTGGAGAGCGGCGATTTCTCTGGCGACGCGCCGAAAGGCTTCTGTGGTCTGGTGGATCTTTTGTTCTTCGCCCCGTCCGACCTCGGGAATGATGAGGGGCGGGTGAGGCACACAGTAGGCAGCGAGGATCGGCATGATTATCCCTCCTTTAGGATCGTCCGGCTCAATCCGGACATGGCAGCAGAGTGATCTATCCTTCATTCGGGTCTTTGCTTCATTATAAGCCGAAAAGATTAATAAAATATGATAAAGCAGAGGGTACGACGAACCGGGTTGAGGGAAGCCTTTGAAACGAGAGACGATCAACCCCGGCAGGGATCGTTCCCTGAATTTCTAATAAGTTACCATCCTGTTAAAACATTGTTGACAATCCCGGAGATGATTTTACGGTAGACTGAAGATAAATAACAATCGAACCCAGGAGGTAAGACCCGATGGATCTTAACAAGGAAAAAATGGAACCCCTCGGAACAGAGTTTGATCTGGTCCCCGAAGAAGGTGAATTAAGACAGCTGCTTCAAGATAAGCAGATCTTTGGCGTATACGAAGACGAAGACGGGGCCGACCGTGCCATTCGGCAGCTGAACAAACTGGGGTATGCACCCTCGGACATCTATCTTTATACCATTGATGAGGACAAGGCCCGCCGCGTCACAGAAGAGACGCAGAAAGACATCAACGTCCTGTCCTGCGGTGACGGGTCCGATTTCATCGGGGAGAGCTATCACAAAGGCGACATCGTGCTCTGCGTGCTCAAGGATGCCCAGCGCTTCCAGGGGAAGGCTGTCCGGGTGGAAGCGCCGGAGGATGCGGATACCGCGGTGGAGATCGCAGAAAACGTGGCAGAAGAAAAAAAGGAAGAATAGGATACCAGGGTTAGAACATAGCTCAGGGCATTCCCTGAAAATGGCAGTCCCTGAAAATGGCCGGGCCGGCTCCTGGCGCTGTGCCCTGTGCAATGCCGGCAGTGCCTGGCGCGCAGCTAAAAATGCAAGGACCCGGAATCAGCTGATTCCGGGTCCTGATGATATTTTTTTGACGCAGGATCGAATCCAGAGTGTCAGACGGTCAGGTTATGATCTTTTTGCTTCGTACTGACTGAGCAGATCGACGAAAAGATCCGGTACCGTCATCATCTTTTCAGGGGATTCGACGTAGGAGATGCGGAACTGAGTGGCGCCCGGGTTGTCTTCACCTTTGGGAATGTCATAGAATCCCTTCATGGGAGCGCACAAGAGGGTGGTCTGCACGCCATCCAGATCAACGACGCCTTCACCGGCGCAGAACAGGGTGAAATCAATGGAGTCAAAGCCCGGTTTCACCACATCGCGAACATCGATGACACTGTAGATGGATGCATCGGGGCTGGAGATGATCAGTCCCGGCTGGAGTTCCTTGAAGCGTGCGGAGACCTTCTTGATGGTGCCGCCATAGTAGTTTCTCAGATCCTTGCACCAGTTGTTGATGGATTCCCTGCTCTCGTGGGCCAGTGCACCGAAGATATACTGTCCGATGGCATTGGCGCAGAGGTTGGCGGTATATTCAGCCTGGCAGCGGTTGCTGAATTCCGGTGAATCAGTGACGATGGCCCCGATCCTCAGTCCGCAGGCGTTCCAGACTTTGGATGCCGTTTCGATGCTGATCCGGCGGCCTTCGATGCCGGGGACTTCCTTATCAGTGAGACCCCAGATGGAAACCAGTTCCTTGCCTTCTGCATAGAAGAGTTCACGATAGGCTTCATCGGAAACCATCCACAGATTGTATTTCACGCACAGCTGGGCCAGGGCTTTCATGGTATCCATGTCATAAAGTTGTCCGGTGGGATTGTCATAGGGGATCACCAGAAGGGCTGAGGGTTTGCTTTCCCTGATGACGTCTTCGATGACGGAGAGTTCCGGAAGGTCAAATTTGCCGTCTGTTCCCATTTTCCGTTTGACGGTGACGGTTTTGCGGCCGAGCCGTTCGGCAAAGGACAGGTAATTGGTATAAGCCGGGTCGATCATCATCAGCGGGCTTTCACCGGTTCCGGCCGGTCCGCAGACGCCGACGATGAGAAGTTCCATGGCGGTGGATCCGCCGTCGGTGACCGTCACCTGAAGTTTTGACGTGTCAAAGCCCTGGGCGTTGAGGATGTTGATGAAGGCATCCTTGGTCTCGTCGAAACCGCCGGTGGCGGTGTAGCGGATCACACCGGTGTTGAAGGGGCTGTCCGGAGCATTCAGATTGAACATCCGGTTCATCATCGCCGGATTGGTCGGCAGCGAAACGTTGCCGATCCCGACGTTCAATACGGCTTCAGGCTTGACTTTCCTTTCTGCATATTTCATTTGTGCCAGTCGGACATCGGATGGAGTTCTGGATTCAAAATGGGCAGACAATACAGGTTTGTTCAAATTAAAGACCTCCCGTGAAAATAAAATTATAAACAGTCGTTTTGTCAACTTCATTATAGCGCATTTTTGAATCTTTATTCGGAAAACGGGGATTTCTTTTGCGGTATTTCAATGGTTTCATTGCATGCAATGAAACAGCTTCCGGGGAAATCTCAGTTTTCTTTTATTTTTCTGAGCCAGGGACTGACGGAAAATGTAACAGGAATGTCATGCCGGGATCATCAGGGTAGAGTAAAATAGAAGCAGACGGCCAAGATGACGTCGGGAAGGAATTGAAAGCCCATGCAGGAAATGATTGCATCGATCTATGTCACACTGGCGCCGGCGATCTTTGCCGGGATCCTGAATATGGTCTGGGTCCGCTCAGGGGTTCTGAGGCAGCTGAATGTGCCGATGGATCGGGGGCGCAGGCTCAGGGACGGCCGCCGCCTGTTCGGGGACCATAAGACCTGGAAGGGGTTCCTCGGCATGATCGTGCTGGGCGCACTGAGCGGATGGATCTGGGGAGCATTCCTTAAGGGCCGCCCCTGGGAGGAGCTGGATCTGCTTTATCGATCCCATGCCAATACGCCGGGATGGAGCGCCCTCAGCGGAAGTCTGCTGGGTCTTGGCTATGCCCTGGCCGAACTGCCCAATTCATTCCTCAAGCGGCGCCTGGACATCGCCCCGGGGAAAAACCCGAAGGGGATCGCCCGGCCGTTTTTCGTATTTCTTGATCAGGCCGATTCCGTCCTGGGCTGTCTCCTGATCCTGCGCCTGTTCTACCCCTATGGCCTCAGGCTTTTCATCCTCGGGATCTTCTTCGGAGCCGCAACGCACATTGCCCTGAATATGCTGCTTTATTTTCTGAAATTGAGAAAAAACATGTTCTGACGGTCCAATGCAGATCAGCGGCTCTGGCCGCATCTTTCAGCGGCTCTGGCCGCATCTTTCAGCGGATCCGGTCCATGAGATCCGGGCGAGGCTTTGAACTGAAAACAATGACCTGAGATGATCCGAGATGATGCCCGCGGATCCCACCAGATCCCAACGAAAGCCAGTTAAAGACAGATGATCCCAATTGAGCCTAACGGAAGCCAGCTAAGCCCTGCTGAAGCCCGCTGATCCCAATTGCTCTCCTTAGCTCTCCTTAGCTCTCAAATCATCCCGCAATGAACTTTTATGATGTTTGATCACCCGATCGATTCACTGACCAAATGGAGTTTACAGATATGGAAAACAAGTGGAAACTGACCGAACTGAAGGATGCCCGGGATCGCAGGTCCCTGGGCAATAAGGCCGTTGGCCTGGGTGAACTGAAACGGGCAGGTTTTCGGGTCCCCGGAGGCTTCGTCCTCCCGGCGTCGATCACCCGTCTGGTGCTGGCGTCCAACGGAATGGCCGATGCAGTGGAGGAAGCCCTGAACGGATTGGATCCTGGCAATACCCGGGAGACGGCTGAGAAGATCCGGCGGATCACCCAGGGCCTGACGCTGCCCCGGGAGCTGATCGGGACCATTGCAGATCGCACGGAAACCGGCCGGCTCTACGCGGTGCGCTCCTCCGGCACGCTGGAGGATCTTGAGGAGGCATCCTTTGCCGGACAGTACGAGTCGTTTCTCAATGTGCCGGTGCAGGAGCTTCCGGAGCGGGTGGCCCAGTGCATCCGGTCTCTGTGGCAGGAGCATATTTTAAGTTACCTGGTCCATCGGGGACTGGATCCGGCCCTTGCCTCCATGGCGGTCATCATTCAGGACATGGTGGCAGCGGATCTTGCCGGGGTCCTGTTCAGCATCGATCCCAACACCGGTGCCGATACCCAGGTGGTCATCGAAGCTGTCCCCGGACTTGGCAATGAGCTGGTCTCGGGCCGGGCCGATCCGGAAAGGTTCCGGTACGACTGGTATGAGGATCGGGTGTTCATGCCCGGGGAGGGCACGCTTCTCACCAGGGGCCAGGTCCGGATCCTGGCCAAAGCCGCCCTGAAGATCCAGAAATTATACGGTCATCCCGTGGATGTGGAATTTGCGGTCCGGGGCGGACGCAATTACGCGCTGCAGACCCGTCCGGTGACCCGGGTGAATTATGCCGGGCTGAAGGATCAGTGGACCACCGCCGATTTTAAGGACGGCGGGGTCTCAGCCACGGTGAGCAAGCCGCTGATGCTCAGTCTGTATGAGTACGTCTGGGAGAGTGAACTGAAGCGCTTCATCCTGGAGTCGCACATCCTCTCGGAAAAGGAACTGAGAAAGCTTTCCATGGTACGGTTCGGCCGGATGTACTGGAACCTGTCCGTGGTCAAATCCGCCATGGCCAAAGTGCCCGGCTACCGGGAGCGCCAGTTCGATGCCGAGCTGGGGATCGAGTCGGCCTTTGAAGGCGAAGGCACCGTGACGGGCTGGACCCCGGCATCGGGCGCCAGGCTCCTGCGCATCGCCCTGGCGCAGAAAAAGATCCGCCGGCAGCGCACCCTGCGCAGGGAAGACCTCAAAGCGGAGCTGCTGGCCGGATATGACAGTGTGCTCAAAGCCCTGGACGATCTGGAGGGGAAGGATCTGAAAGCGGCCTGGATCCGTCTGGTGAAGGATCTTTATCTCAAAAGCGAAGGGATCTATTTCTGGCAGATCTTCATCAACACCATCCACATGGGCCTGGCCCGGGACGCGATCCTGGCCCGGGCAGATCTGAAGACATATTATGATCTCATCGGCGGCATCACCAACATCTCGCACCTGCGCCCCTTCTATGACCTTTGGGATCTGTCCCGAAGGGTCCGCGCCGATGAGCCGGCCCTGGCCTGGTGGCTGGGCGGATCCGCAGAAGAACTGGTGCGGGCCCTGGGCGATGAGGCCCGGGCAGATCATTTTCTCCCCGACCTTCGCCGGATCCTGGTACGGTATGAATATCATTCGGAGCGGGAGCTGGATATCTCCTGGCCTGATTTCAGCGAAGATCCCGCGCCGCTCATTGCCGCCTTCCAGGATACGCTGCGCCTGGATGGGTCCTTCAGCCCGGAAGACGGCAAACGCAAAGTCCACCAGAATTCCCTCGATGCCCTGGCTCAGATCGGCCGCCGCCATGGCGAGGCCGTCCGCAGCAAAATCGGGCAGAAAGCGGAGGAGATCCGTACCATGCTCTGGTGGCGGGAAGAATTCCGGGATCTGTCCACCCGCTATTATCATCTCATCCGGCTCTATTCCCAGAAACTGGCTCAGCTGCTGATGGGCGAAGGCTTCCTGGCCGACCCCGAGGACATCTGGTTTCTGACGAAGGATGACCTCCTGGCGATCCTGGATGAGCGCCTGTCTCCGGACAAAGCGGCGAAACGGATCCGGCGCAACCGGGATTATTATGACTCCTTCCGGAATTTTCAAAGTGACAATGAGATCGGGGAGGGGGTTGCGGCCACGGCGCCCCAAAGCGAAGCCGGGATCCTTCTGGCCGGGCTGCCCGGAAGCAGCGGCCGGATCAGCGGCCGTGCCCGGGTCATCGGCGGACTCGAAGAGATCGACCGGATCCGGCCCGGCGACATTCTCGTCACCCGCTTCACGGACACCGGCTGGACCAGCAAATTCGCACTCCTGGGAGGCGTCATCACCGAATTCGGCGGTGCCCTCTGCCATGCGGCCATCGTCTCCCGTGAATACGGCATTCCCTGTATCGTGGGGGCCAAGGGCGCCATGGAGCTGATCCGGGATGGCGAGATCATTACCATGGATGGTGCCAGCGGCGAGATCCGAAAGGAGGAGGCATCATGTTCATCGGAAAATACAACGGATCGGTGATCCTGACGTATCTGGGCGTCACACTGGCCCTGGCCGGCATGGCGGCATTGCTCCGCGGCGGCACGCCGCAGGCCATGATCTGTCTGATCCTGGCCGGTGTCTGTGACCTTTTCGACGGTCAGGTGGCCAGCCGGTTCAGGCGGGATGAAACTGAAAAAGCCTTTGGCCGGGAGATCGATTCATTATCCGACATGATCTCATTTGCCGCCCTGCCGGCCCTGATGGCGCTGGTTCTCGCCGGCACGGGGCTGTTCACCGTCCTCGCTGTCACAGTCTACGTCCTGGCAGCCATCATCCGCCTGGGGTATTTCAACATCACCGGCGTGGCGGAGACCCGCGGTCAGCGCTTTTATCACGGACTGCCCGTTACCTATGCGGCCATGATCTTTCCCATCGCCTATCTGCCCCTGTCCTTTTTGCCTGCTGCCCTGTTTTCCATCCTCTGGCCCGGTCTGTTCCTCGTCACCGCTGCGGCCTTCCTCCTCGACTGGACTGTGCCCAAGCCCGACCGGGCCATGAGCCTGCGGCTTCTGGGACTGGCCCTGGCGGTATGTATCCTGTACGGACTGGCGGTGATCCTGAGATGATTTACGATCGCATCACAGGGGCTTATCAGAATGAAGCTCAGTTCGGCGGACTGTTCTTGAAACTCATCTACTCGGGGATGATGAAGCCGGTGCGCGGCCCCTTTCTCGACAAGGATTTTTCAGAGAACTCCGCCTGGCTGATGGAAAAACTCTACACCAGAAAACGGATCCGGCGGATCATGGCCAAAGCCGGCATTGACGAGGGGCTCTTTCAGGACGCCCCCTTTGAGGATTTTCGCGCTTTCTTCCTGCGCAGATACAAAAAAGACGTTCTGCCGCGGGTAGGCCCCAGGGACATCATCAGTCCCTCCGATGGCAAAGTGACGGTCCATTCCATTTCCGACGAGCTCAAAGTCACCGTCAAGGACCGGCAGTACACCGTCCGGGAACTGCTGGCCGGCAGTGATTCAGCCAATTTCTTCAGCGGCGGGACGCTGTTTGTCGTCCGCCTGTCGGTCCACGACTGCCATCGCTTTATCTATACGGAGAAAGGCGCCTTCAGCGGCAAGGCCTTCCGCAAGATCCCCGGGCGCCTGCACACCGTGTCCGCCTATTCGAACTGGGAGCCGGTGCTCCGCGAGAACGAACGCCGCTACAGCATCCTGGAGACCGCCCACGGTCTGGTGGGGGTCATGGAGGTCGGGGCCATGATGGTGGGTCGCATCCGATACCGCCGGGTCGCGCGGGCAGTGCGCCATGAAGAACGCGGCTGGTTTGAACCGGGCGGTTCGACGATCCTGGTGTTCTATCAGAAAGACATCGTCCGCCCCGATATGGATCTGGTGCGGGAGACGGCGGCGGGCAATGAAGTCAGAGTCCGCATGGGAGAAAGGATCGGCCGGTATGTTCGCTAGGATCCGGATCTACCTGCGGGAGATGTTTCCGCTGCTTTCGCGTCTTTTTGTCGCAGCGCTGATCTTCTTTGAAATTTATTTTGTGCTCCTGCTCAACCACGGGGTCGCAGACTACCGGATCGGGATTCAGGAATTCATCGGGGCCTTCACGGTGTTTGCTTTTTTGCTGCTGTTGCGGATCGCCGATGATCTCAAGGACTTTGAGTCCGATCAGAAGCTGTTCCCGGACCGGCCCCTGCCCTCGGGGCGGGTGAGACGGCGGGATCTGGCGGTGCTGGTGGCGGCGGTGACCGCCGTGGTGGCGGGGCTGAATCTTCTCTATATGAACAACCTGATCTGGTTTGCCTTGCTCTTTGGCTATGGCCTGGCCATGTCCCTGTGGTTTTTTGCCAGGGCGCGCATCCAGAACAATCTGATGCTGGCCGTGGTGACCCATAATCCGGTCATGATGATTCTGAATCTCTACATCATCTCCTTCACCGTCATCAAGTATCAGCTGCCGCCGGTGACCCTGGCCGGTGTCCTCCTGGCATTCTCCCTGTACTTTCCGGGGCTGATCTGGGAGGTGGCGCGCAAGATCCGGGCACCGCAGGAAGAGACGGAGTATGTGACCTACTCCAGGCTCTGGGGCCATCGCAAAGCCACCCGGTTCGTCCAGATCCTCACCCTGGCGGACATCGCAACCAACCTTTACCTTATTTATGCCATCAACCGGCCCCTCATGGCGGCCCTTTTGATCAACGTTGCCGTGATGACCTGGCAGTTTTCACGTTACATCGCTGACCCGGCAGGATTCCGGCTCATCGGCAAAGTGGAATGCTACACCATCATCACCGAATCCATCATGGTCCTGGCCGTGGTGATCCATCTGACCTTCGGCTATCACTGATGGATCCGGAGGATCAGGCGCAGCGGCGTATATCGCATCCCCCTTGAAGAACCCAAACACTGCATGGAACGGCAGAACAGGAGAGACCCATGGACAAGGTACAGATCGCAGCTATTGATCAGATCCCGGGCGCGGATCCAAACGGCAGCCTGAAGGATAACGCCCGCCTTTGGACAGGCGGGCATGGACCGGGCGGCCCGGGCGGGAAGGCAGCCAATCTGATCCGCCTCGCAAAAGCCGGTTTTTCAGTGCCGGCGTTTTTCCTGATCCGCGGGGAACAGCGAAGCGCTGATCTGAAGGCGCTGGATGAAACGTTTCTCCGGGAGGGCATGCGCTATGCGGTGCGCTCCTCCGGTGCCATGGAGGATCAGGAGGATTCGGCCATGGCGGGCCTGTTCAGGACTTTTTTGGATGTGGACGTCCGGGCGGTGGAGGATCGGGTCCTGGATTGCTTTGCGTCGGCTCAAAGTGAAGGCGTCCGGCACTTTGCCCGGGAATTAGGGCTGAAAGATCCCGGCACCATGACGGTGATCGTCCAGGAGATGGTCACCCCGGAGCTGTCGGGTGTTCTGTTCACCGCGAATCCCCAGGGACTGGTGAATGAAATGATGGCGGTGGTGGGCGCCGGACGGGGGGATGCTGTGGTCGAAGACCGGATCCCGGTGACGACGCTGATCCATCATTTTCATGACGGGATCGATCTGATCCGGGGGCAAAACGGTTCGCCGGACCTTTCCCAGGCCATGGTCCGGTCTCTGCGGGGGCTGGCCCGACAGCTGAAAGCTGTTTTTCCATGGCCGGTGGATGCCGAATTTGCCGTGGCGGGCGGAAAGTTCTGGCTGCTTCAGGCCCGGCCCGTCACGACCCTGGATCTGGAGCACATCCATGTGCTGGACAACAGCAACATCTCCGAAAGCTATCCGGGGCTGACGCTGCCGCTCTCCGCTGATTTTGCCCGGACGGTCTACAGCGGGATCTTCCGGCGTCTGGTGGCCCGGATCCTCGGTCCGGCCAGTGCCCGAAGGATCGGCCCCGTTCTGGATGAGATGGTGGCATCCTCATCGGGGCGCATGTACTACCAGATCAGCAACTGGTATCGGGTGATGAAACTGCTGCCCCTGTCGAAGTATTACATCAGGATCTGGCAGGAGATGATGGGGGTGGGCAGCCGGCAGGTCAGCGGAGCGCAGCTTTCGCTTCCCCTTTGGGATCGAATCACCGGTGTCGGAGGATTTCTGTATGCCCTCTGGCGCACGCCCAAAGAGATGACACGGCTCCATGACGAGTTTCTTTCATTTCGCCAGGCATTCGAGGCCGCGCTGGCAAAGGATCCCGACCGGGCGGGACTCATCAGACTCTATGAAGCGATGAAGCGGGAGCTGCTGGATCGCTGGGATGTCACACTGCTCAATGATGTCCGCGCATTCCTCTTTACGGCGCTGCTGCGCCGGCAGCATGCCGTGGCCGGCCGTGACCCTGACCGGATCATCGCTGATCTGGGCGATGTCGAAAGCCTGCGGCCCATCCGCCTGCTGACGCGGATCGCCCGGGTGGCCCCGCCGGCATTTCTTGCCCTGGCAGAGGCTGAGGCGGTCACAGCGTATCTGAGCGTGGATGGACCCTTCCAGGAGATCCTCCGGGACTATCTGAACGAATACGGGGACCGCTATCTGGAAGAACTGAAACTGGAATCGAAGACATTCCGGACGGACCCGCTCCTTCTGGTCGGGGCCATCCGCGCTCTGCGAGATCCGGAAGGACGCCATGACCGGGCGGATGCAGCGCCTGTTTCCGGCCAGGGCAGCGGTGGGGACAGGGGTGAGAGGGCGCCGTCTTCCCTGACCCGGCGGCTGGCCGCCGGCGCCATCCGCAGCCGTGAACTCTCCCGGCTGGACCGGACCCGGATCTTCGGCATGGCCCGGGAGATCTTCCGCCGGCTGGGCCGGGACCTGGCCGCCGCAGGAAAGATCGAAACGGCGGAGGATGTGTTCTGGCTGACGCAGGATGAAGTGTTCACTGCCGAAAGTGATCTCAGGGCCGCTGTCCTTGAACGCAAGGCCATGTATCAGGAATTTGCCCGGCTCCCCATGCTCTCGCGCCTTGAATTTGCAGGGCCCGTTTTCGACCGGATCCTGCCCGGCGAGCTGGACTGGGATCAGACCGGCGACCGGCCCCTTGTGGGCACCGGTGCCTCGCCGGGCATTGTCCGGGGCCAGGTCCTGATCCTGAAGGATCCGCACACGGCGGAGTCACTTGCGGGCAGGATCCTGGTGACGCGGCAGACCGATCCGGGCTGGGTGTTTCTCATTGCCCGCGCCGCCGGGCTCATTGCCGAAAAAGGATCGCTGTTGTCCCATACGGCCATCATTGCCCGTGAACTGGGCAAACCGTGTGTGGTGGGGGTCAAAGGCGCAATGGATCTGTTTGCCGACGGAGAAGCTGTGGAGATCGATGGGTCCACCGGTCAGATCAGGAGGATTCGCCATGATGGAAGTCATTAAAGTCACAACGGATCAGGAGCGGGAGAACTTCCTGGGCCTGCCCCGCCGGCTCTATGGAAAAAAGACGCATCAGGATGATGCAGTGGTCCGGCAGTTTCTGGAGGGGACACATCCGCTGTCAGATGATGCCGACATCGGCCATTATCTCCTGTGCCGTGAAGGGGAAGCGGCGGGACGCATGACCCTGACGCAGTACCCTGGATCGGACACCCTCTATCTGGGGTATTTCGAGTGCATCGATGACATGGCAGCTGCCGGCCTGCTGATCCGGCGGGCCCGGCAGGAGGCGGCGGAGCGGGGGCTCTCTTCTGTGACCGGACCGGTGGACGTCAGTTTCTGGGTCGGCTACCGGTTCAAGATCAGTCAGTTTGACCAGAGCTTCATGGGGGAGCCTCAGAACATGGCCTATTACCCCGGCCTTTTTGAAAAAGCGGGATTCAGGCCGATCCGGGATTATGTCTCCCATTACCATCGCAGGATCCCGGCGGATTATGAACTGACCAGGTTCCAGGAACGCAGCCGGATGATCCGGGGGCGCGGCATCCGGATCATCCATCCTGATTTCAGGCAGTTCGACCGCTATCTCATCGACATCCATGGGCTGCTGATGGAACTCTACCGTGATTTTCCGGCCTTCGTGCCCATCGGGCAGGCGGATTTCACGGCGATGTTCCGGGATCTGAAACTTATCAGTGATCCCCGTCTCATCGTCATGGCCTATGACGGCGAGGTTCCGGTGGGTTTTTTCATCTCATTTCCCGATTATCAGAATCACCTGCTTTCGAAAAGTCCCCTGGTCAGACTGTGGTATCTTCTCACCGTCAAATGGACACCGCGCCGGATCGTTCTTTCCTATTCCGGCGTCCGGCGAGGCTATGAAGGGCTCAGCGGAGCGCTCTACCTGGAGGTGCTCAGCTACCTGAAAAAGAAACAGCTGCCCGGGGTCTCCACCCTGATGCAAAAAGGCAAAGTCACCGCCGGCTTTGAAAAAGGCCTGGTGGAGTCGACGACGCAGTACCGGCTCTATGAGCTGAAGGTCTGAGCATCTTCAGAAAGCAGATAAACGAACCCGGCCCGGGCTGATGAATATGATAAAATATACATAATTACCCCGTTTAATGAACACAATATGACGAAATACAAAGGACCGAAACAATATTTACGCATTTCTTACTTGTATCTTTGTTTGTTTTTATTTGCCGGCGACATTCTGCCTTATAATAAAGATATCAACAACACAGTTTCCCCAAGGGAGGGTTATCAAGTGAAAGAACCGAAAAAAGATCCCAGAGAGACTTATGATTACGTCAAAGATCCAAAGTATAAACGCCAAAACTATGCTGATAATGATGTCATCGACCGTCCGGCCAACCAGGTAAGGCGCTACGATATCAAATCCAGCGGTGTTCCTTACAAAGAAGGCAGAAACAAGGATCTCGTCATCGAAGAGAGCATTGCAGAACAGATCGGAGAACCATTGGAAGAAACGATGGACCGAACACCTGAAGATGCCGGTGAAGGCGTCGACCCTGAAAGAAACATCAGCCAGGAGTAAGTCAGCAGTAAGACTGCGGCAGTCTCATGAATTTCGTCTCAAATGTCCAAAGGACTTTTGATATAACTAAACTATTTGGAGGTACATTATGGGAATTTTATTATGGTTAGTATTTGGTGCCATCGTTGGATGGATCGCCGGAATCATCATGGGCGACCAGAAATCACTGGTCATGAACATCATCGTCGGTATTGTTGGATCCTTCCTGGGATCATGGCTGGCCTCGACATTCTTTGATACGGTATTCACTGAGTTCAGTATTGAAGGACTGATCTTCTCGGTCATCGGTGCGGCCCTGCTGATTTTCATCAAGCGGCTGATCACCGGAAAAGGCTTTTAGGACAGACTGAAATAACGATGGCCGCTTTCCCCCCTTAAACGGCATCGAGCAGTTCCGTTAATGAGTGATCGGGCTGAAAGGCAGATCAAAATAATCACCATAACTCAAACGCAGGGAAGCCCTCATCCGGACCGGATGAGGGCTTCCTTTTAA
>CAYYVR010000033.1:0-17730 GCA_964475185.1 uncultured Clostridium sp.
GGACATCAGATGGGTGATTTGAATAAATAAAAATAAAAACATCGGTTAGTCCATCATCCGAAAGGATCCTCCTCAATAAAGGATCCTTTCGGATTTTTTCGGTTTTGGTTTACTTTGATATCTCTAACATTCTGTAGTAGTTTAGAAGTAAGCATCATCGGATCAGAAGATATGCCAGAACCTATATTTTGCCGGGGAGAACAACAGAATGAAACGGTATCCGAGGGTAGAAAAATATGACGGGAGCTGGATCGCTGAACACTGGATGAGACCCCATCCGCTGTGGCTGCTGGAGGAATTGTGCGAACACCTGGATCTGAAGCCGGGGATGAAGGTCCTGGACATGGGGTGCGGCAAAGGCCTTACATCTGTGTTTCTGGCCAGGGAATTTGGCGTGACGGTATTTGCCAATGACCTGTGGATCAGCCCGACGGAGAATCTCAGTCGGTTTGAAGCAGCCGGGGTGGCCGACCGGGTGTTTCCGATCCATGCAGAAGCCCATGCGCTGCCCTACGCCGAGGGCTTTTTCGATGCCGCCATCTCCATCGACAGTTACCAGTATTTCGGGGCTGATGAACTGTATTTTCCCTGTACTTTTTCTAAACTGGTCCGGCCCGGCGGTCAGCTTGGCATTGTGGTACCGGGTCTCACACGAGAATTTGATAAAGGTTATCCCGAAACGCTGAAAGAGCTCTGGGCCGGGGAACTGTTCAGCTTCCACAGCAGCATGTGGTGGCGCCGCCTCTGGGAAAAGACCGGGCTGGCCGAAATCACGGCCTGCTATGACATGGCGGACCCCAAAGAGATCTGGCGGCCCTGGGCAACTTGGTCCAGGGACCATTTGGGATTCAACGATGTGGACTTCCTGGATGCAGACACGGAGGATGATCTGGCACTGATCGTCATGAGCGCGATCAGAAAATAGGCGGGATCATCAGGTCGCGGCGGCAACAGGCGACAGCCAGATTCGCCGGGATTTCAGAGCAGGAAACTCCCTTCGCATGGAGTTGCACTATGCAGGGGCTCCCTGGAAATATTCTGTCCGAACCGAAGGGCCTGTATGAGGGCGTCATGGAAGGGAGCGGAGACACTTGAACCGAAAAGACCTGATGGAGTATATTGCAGAAACTTATGGTGCGGATCCGGAATTTCCCTGGGCCAGTCACCCCGACCATATGGTGTTTCGCCATGGGATCAATCAGAAATGGTTCGCCCTGATCCTGAAGCTGCCCAAAGTCAGACTGGATCCAGAAGGAACGGGAGATCTGGAGATCCTGAACGTCAAAGGCGATCCCGTGATGATCGATTCACTGAAACGAGAACCGGGGTTTTATCCAGCGTATCACATGAACAAAGCGCACTGGATCTCCATAGCGCTGGACGGTACTGTGGAGGATGAGATCATCAGGGTGCAGCTTGAAGTCAGTTTCGAACTGACCGCACCCAAATTCATCAGGCCATCATCCCGCCGCTGATCTGATGCCATTGATCCAATGGTCGGGGGGGGGATTTTCCCCCAGCGGGATGAGCCGAGGCGCCGACGCGGAGCCATTACCTTCGAAGATTCAGATGAAGTATGAAATGAAAATACAAGAGGAGAATGAACTGATGCAGGATGAACAATTTCTCAGGGAGGCGATCCGCCTGTCTGCTCTGGCAGTGGAACATGGCAACGAACCTTTTGGAGCGGTTCTTGTGAAGGATGGCAGGATCGTAGCCACCAATGAAAACCAGATCTACTCAAAGACGGACCCCACAGAACATGCGGAGCTGGGGCTGATCAGGCGATTCTGTCAGGAATCGGGGATCACGGATCTGTCCGAGTATACGCTGTATTCCAGCTGCGAACCCTGCTTCATGTGCAGCGGCGCTCTGGTCTGGACGAACCTGGGGACCCTGGTCTATGCCGCCGGCAATGCTGATCTGGCAGAGATTCTGGGTGAGCCCGGCTCAAGCTGCTCAGCCCTGGTATTTGAACAGTCCCACTGGAAGCCCAGAGTGCGTGGCGGTCAGTTGCGCGAAGAAAGCGGGGCCATCCTGGCAGATTATTTTTCGACTCATACGAAGGGCTGACAGCGGACTGAGAGTGGAGGAAGGAGAATGAGATCCATCATCAGATGAGTCTTCTCCAGGAAACTCAGATGCAGGCCTGAACCATCGATCGTTGACGTCCGCAGACAGAATGATCGATCACCGGACCAGGCAGCCACAGTCTGCAGCGAATGGTCGGCGTCCATGCTTTTCCCGTCTTGATCCCTGGAAGCCGCCCATGGCAGCGGCGTCCAGGGATGTTTTTATGCAGGCTTCCCGATCACAGGTCTTGGCCCGGCGGACGGCGGGGACAGGGGGGCGGGCCGGATCCAGGACCGGGCGCGAGGCGACGGGGGCCGGTCATCGGCCATCAGCCATCGGATCATCAGGGGCTGAAGCTGAAAGAAAAGCAAAAATCCTTTCATTTACATTGCATACAAGCTAAAATGGAATTACTGTAGTGATCGTTTACAAATTATAATTTTTATCTAATTAGACGAAGATACAGGATGGTTAAATCAAAAAACGTCGGAGTTTCTGTTATTGTGCGAAACTTAAACTGAAGGATCGATCCAAGGGGAGGGATTTGATTGAAACGAGTAGAAACCATATGCGGCTATTGCGGCTGCGGCTGCGGCATCTATGTGAACGTGGCAGATGATGATACGGTTTTGGGGATCACGCCAAGCTACAATCATGTGGTCAGCAAGGGAAAGCTCTGTTCCAAAGGGTGGCACGGCTATGCTTTTGTGAGGGATTCCCGGCGGCTGACCAGCCCGCTGATCCGCCAGGAGGACGGCACATTCCGGGAAGCATCCTGGGACGAAGCATTGGACCGGGTCGCCGCGGAATTCAAAGCGGCGATGCTGGATGAGGATAATACCGACCGGATCGGGCTGGTTTCGTCCGCCCGCTGTACCAATGAAGAGAACTTTCTGATGGCAAAAATGGCCAGAGCGGGGCTGAAGACCAGCAGCATTGACCATTGTGCCCGTCTCTGACACAGTCCCACGGTAGAAGGTCTTTCTACCTCATTCGGCACCGGCGGTGCCACCAACCCCATGGATGACATCAGCGATGCAGAAATGATCCTGGTCATCGGTTCCAATACCACTGAACAGCATCCCCTGGTGAGCACCCGGATCTTCGAAGCCCTGGAGAAGGGGGCGCAGCTTTACGTGGTGGATCCGCGCAGGATCCGCCTGACCGACTTTGCCCACGGCTATGCACCCATTGAACCGGGCACCAATCTGCCCATGATCAATGCCATGATCCATGTGATCATCAAAGAAAACCTTATTAATGAAGAATTCATCCGGGAGCGGACGGAAAACTATGAAGCAATGAAACAGTCCGTGGCGGACTGCACCCCCGAATGGGCGGAGTCCATCTCGAAAGTCCCGGCGGACACCATCCGTCAGTTTGCCCGCAAATATGCAACGACGGACAAGGCCATGATCCTCTATACCATGGGCGTGACCCAGCAGACCACGGCGACCATCAGCATCCGGGCATTGGCCAATCTGGCCATGATCACCGGCCATGTGGGCAGACCGTCCACCGGCATCAACCCGCTGCGGGGACAGAACAATGTCCAGGGCGCAGGCGACATGGGCGCTTTGCCCGATTTCCTGCCGGGCTATCAGCGGCCGGAATGGCCCCAGACCAGGGAACGCTATAACAGGATCTGGGGGGACTTTTCCTGCCTTCGGGGCAGAAATATCATCCAGATGTTCAATCTCATCGACGAGGGCATCATGAAGGCCCTGTACATCGTCGGCGAGAATCCGATCCTGTCGGATCCCGACCAGACCCATACCATGCACTGTCTGGATAAAGTCCCGTTCCTGGTCGTCCAGGACATCTTCCTGACGGAAACGGCTCAGTACGCCGATGTCGTGCTGCCGGCCGCCAGTTTCCTGGAGCGGGAAGGCACCTACACCAACACGGACCGCCGAGTCCAGATGATCCATCAGGTGATCCGGCCCATCGGCAATTCCCGGCCGGACTGGCAGATCATGCTGGAGATCATGAAACGCATCGGCATGGCGGTCGATTATCAGAACCCTTCGGACATCATGGATGAGATCAATGAGGCCACAGATATTTACGGAGGCATCACCCATGACCGCATCCGGGAAAGAGGCATTCAATGGCCCTGCCCGGACAAGGAGCATCCGGGCACACCGATCCTCCATGTCGGGGAATTCAAGCGGGGCAAGGGTCTTTTCACCGTCAATGAGTTTGAATTCATCGGCGATCAGCGAAGCGAGGAATATCCCTTCATCCTGACCACAGGCCGCGTCACCCATCAGTACCATACCGGCACCATGACGCGGAAAGTCTGGACCCTGGCCCTGGAATATCCGGAGGGATTCGTCGAGATCCACACCAAAGATGCCGCAGCCCTGGGCATCAGAAATCACCAGAAGGTCCGGATCACGTCGGCCCGGGGCAGCATCGTGGCGCCGGCCATGGTGACCGACCGCATCAATGAAAAGACGCTTTTTGTTCCGTTCCATTTTGCTGAATCCCCCGCCAACCGACTGACGGGACAGAATCTGGATCCGTTGATCAATATCCCGGCACTGAAGGTCTCCGCTGTACGAATCGAGGTGGAATAATGGAAGCAACCAAACTGTATACCCTGGCTGAACACGACCTGGACCAGGTGCTCAATCTGTGGAATCAGCAGCGTTCGGTCTACGTGCCAATGGGCAAAGGCCGTGATATTCAGCTCCGGCCCCTGGGCAAAGGTCAGCGAACCGACGACTATATCAATCTGACGCTGCCGGTGAAGGAAATGATCTTCGAACAGAAGGAAAGCCTGTTCAAATGGAGTAAAACCGGCGATGAGATCCTGGTGGAGAGCCTGCCCCATGAGCATTCCACCGATCGGATCCTCTTCGGCGTGAGAGCCTGCGACACGTATGGCGTATCCTATACGGACCGCTTTTTCCTCGGTGAATTTCCGGATCCCAATTACAGATCCCGGAGAGAGAACACGGCCATCGTCGCCGTGAACTGCCTTCAGGCCGGTCCCCACTGCTTCTGCACATCCGTCGGCACCGGCGTGTTTTCCACCGTGGGCTATGACCTGGCACTGACGCCCCTGGACCGGTTTTATCTGGTGGAAGTGGGCACGGAGCGGGGCCAGGCGCTCATTGAAGAAGCCAAACTGTTCTTTTCCGAGGCTGATGAGGGTCTGCTGAAGGAAAAAGACCTGTTACGGGAACAGGTCGAAGAACGGTTCCCGCTGAAAATGGATCTGACCAATCTGTGGGATGACATGGCCAAGACCTTCAATGCGGACTTCTGGCAGGATGAGGCCAACGCCTGCATCGGCTGTACCGGATGCACCAATGTCTGTCCCACCTGCACCTGCTTCAATGTCGTGGAGGAAAACCGCGATGAAAATAACGGGAAGCGGGTCCGATACTGGGATTCCTGTCAAAGTGACCATTTCACGCGAAATGCCGAATATCACAATCCGCGAAATGACGTCAGCCGGGTCCGGTACCGGATCTACGACAAACTGAAATACATTGAGGAGCGGTTCGGCCACAAAGGCTGTTCCGGCTGCGGCCGGTGCACAGATGTCTGTCCCACCTACATCAGCATCATCGACATCATCGGCAAGATCCAGAAGACCGCCAGAGAAAATCCCGAGGTGCCGGCGATCCATCAGACCACTGCGCTGCGCCATGAGATCATGGACCGTGAACTGAAAGCGCAGCAGAGCCTGTTCACACCCGATGTGGCCACCATCACCCGGGTGAAGGACGAAACACCCGATATCAAGCGCCTCTACATGAAGTATGATGATCCGGAGCTCCACCGGACCTATGTCCACAAAGGTCAGTTCTTCCAGGTCACGGTGTTCGGCGAAGGAGAGGTACCGCTGTCCATTCCCTTCGGGGCGGAGATGAAGGATGAATTCGTGTTTGATTTTAAAAATGTCGGCTCGGTGACGGAAACGCTGTTCAACATGAAAGAAGGCGACAAAGTCGGCCTGCGGGGACCCTACGGGCGCGCTTTCCCCTATGACATCCTCAAGGGCAGGAATCTGATCTTCATCGGTTCCGGTGTTGCCATGGCGCCGCTTCGGACGGTCATTGAACCGGTGATGGCGAACCACAATGATTTTAAAAAAATCATTGTCATGGCCAGTGCCCTTCAGTATGAAAAACTTCTTTATAAGGAAGAGATGCTGGAATGGGCCAGAGTCCCCAACCTCACCGTGAAATATGCCATCAAGGAACCCACGGACAAAGTCCAGGCGTTCTCCGGTTATGTCAATGACATGCTGCCGGATCTGGACGTCGACTGGTCGGAAACGACTGCGCTGGTCTGCGCCTCACCGGAGCGGATCAAGAAAGTGGCCCGGGATCTCATGGATCTTGGCATGAAAGCCACGGATATCCTGGTGACCCTGGAGACCCATATGCGCTGCGGAGCCGGTAAATGCGGCCATTGCAAAGTAGGCAGTCACTATATGTGCGTTGACGGTCCGGTGTTCAACTACGAAGAAATGATGGCCCTGCCGCCAGAATACTAACCTTGAAAAAGTCCGGTTCTCTCAGGATGAGATGAGCCGGACTTTTACAGCTTTCAGACTGAACATTTCCTGCAGGATCTGGGATCAGACGGAGTCGTTTCAGCGCGGTTTGAGGATGCAGTCGTTTTGAGGATGCAGTCGTTTTGAGGATGCAGTCGTTTTGAGAATGCAGTCGTTTTGAGAATGCAGTCGTTTTGAAAATGCAGTCATTTCAGGTGTTCTGACGGTGCATCAGATCAGGATGATCTGATGCAGCGTAGTTGAGAAGCTGAAGCTCACTTGGATGCGTTACTGAAAGTCCGATGTTTTCAATCTTTTGCTCCAGCCATCTTCGCAATGGATTTATCGTGCAATGGACCGAACAGGATGACGGCGGCCCAGGCGCCGATCAGTGCCATGGCCATATCCCACTGGCTGTCCCAGGGATCCCCCTGAAATCCCATGACCACTTCGCCGGGCAGGCCCAGGATGTAGGAAGATGCCAGTTCCAGCAGTTCATAGAAGGCACTGAATCCAAGGCACATGCTGATCACGATGAAGGACAGCATTCGGCCTTTTTTGACATACCCGGCTCTCTGGAGGAATTCCTTCAGGGCAAAAGCGGGCACAAAGCCCTGGGCAAAATGGCCGACCCGGTCATAGTAATTTCGCTCCAGCTTGAAGAAATCCATCAGCATGTTGAACAGCGGATTTCGCGAATAGGTATAGTGAGCCCCGACCAGTAAGATGATCATGTGCAAAAGCACCCATCCATACACAAAGGTTGAAAAGGTAAACTTGCGATAGGTCAAAACCAGGACCGAGACGATCACAAGGGCTGCCAAAGCCTGCATCAACCAGAACAAGAGGTGATAGGGCCGGATCACGGACCATAACAGGACAGCAAGAAAGCTCACCAGTAAAGATTAATGGATCACACCGGATCGGTGATCTGTCTTTTTCATCATATCTTCCGTCTCCTCTTTGTGCGGCGTCTGACCGAGAAAATGCTTTTGAAAATCAGCGAGGATCAGCGGATGAGGCTGAACTCACCCTTAATTCACTTTCATCATAGGGCAGCCAATGAAAGATATCAAACCATATTGCCGGAACAGGACCTGAAGGGACCTGAAAAACGGCAGAAAAAGGCAACAGGTGATAAACTGATAGTATGATCCGGCATTTCATGGTATAAGAAAAGCATAAAATCATGAGGACCAACATGGATCCGTCTGGAGGTATTGATGAGGAATTTTAGTTTGCTGCCCCATACGAAACTGGGGAAATATTCAGGGGTGCTGTTTTTGCTTTTTTGCCTGGCATTATTGGTCCGGATCCTCCAGATCGCCGACCTCATCGATATCCTGGCATTTTTGCTGGAATATCTGTTCGGAGCAGCGGCCTGGATCACCGGCCTGATCTCCGTGATCAGGGACAAAGAACGATCGGTCCTGATCCTGGCGTATCTGATTATGCCGGTCGCAGCGCTGCTGTATTTTGAAAGTGCCGGCAGGAACGGCTTCATCAGAAAACTGTTTACCTGATCTCCTGGGAGATCTGATTTTTCAGTTTTCTGTTCTCCCCGGATCCATTGTGAGGCAGGAAGGGACTGTCGCCTCCTTATCCTTCAGGGGCGGAGCCTGATTGACGTCGGGGCTTTTGGCATGGCCGCAGGCCGCTGCTTTTACAGAACAGATCCAAGGTGATAGACTGGGGCCATCAGTCCTGCCGGCTGAAGGAATCAATCCGGCAGGGGAGACCCCATCACTTCTCAAAGAATAAAACAGGACGGGCAGCTCCGGATTCCAAGACCATGGGAAACACAGAATTTTTTCGAAAAACAGAAGCTGCCGATCAGAGCATTTGGGAAAAAGAAACACTGTGAAATACAGGATCAATGAAACAGTCTCAATGAAACAGTCTCAATGAAACAGTCTCAATGAAACATAGATGCTGTCAGCTCCTATGGATCACAGGAGCAGAAAAGATAGCAAGTCAGGCCCGGGCAAGTCAGGATCGGATAAATCAGGCTATGGCAAGTCAGGGTATGGCAAGTCAGAATGTAGCAAGTTAGGGTAAAGCGTAAGAATAGATGAAGTGAGGACATGATGAACAAGGACGCCAATCAGGAATCAGTGAATAACAAGGTGATGGGACAACCGGATCAGAAGGGCCAGAAGGACCAGACAAATCAGCAACATGCTGCTGACGGCACCGTCAGCTCAGAAGGCAAGCCAAAGCATCAGCGGCGCAAGCGATACAAGGGGACCCATCCCAAATCATACAGTGAGAAATACAAGGAACTGCAGCCGGACAAGTACTCGGAGACCGTTGCCAGGGTGATCCAGAAAGGGAGCACGCCGGCCGGGATGCACCTCTCCATCTGCGTCAGTGAAATACTGGAATTTTTACAGATCAGGCCTGGTCAGGTGGGTCTGGATGCAACGCTGGGCTATGGCGGGCATACGCTGGAGATGCTGCGCCAGCTGAATGGAAAAGGGCACCTGTATGCCCTGGATGTGGATCCCATCGAACTGCCGCGCACCCGGGAACGCCTGGCCGGACTGGGGTTCGGGCCTGAGATTCTGACGATCCGGCAGATGAATTTTTCCGACATCGACCAAATCATCCCGGAATCGGGCCCCCTTGATTTTATCCTGGCCGATCTGGGCGTATCTTCCATGCAGATCGACAACCCGGAGCGGGGCTTTTCCTACAAAAGCGAAGGGCCCCTGGATCTGCGGCTGGACCCGAAAAAAGGCCTGTCGGCTGCCCAGCGTCTGCGAGATCTGCGGGAAGATCAGCTGGCGGGCCTGTTCATCGAAAATTCTGATGAGCCCCATGCCCAGGTGATCGCCCGTGCCATCATGGCAGCCAGAAAGGGGGGAGCGAAAATCGAAACCACAACGGAACTTTCGGAGATCATCGCGGATGCCCTGGTGTTCCTCCCCAAAGCGACCCGGAAGGAAGAGATCAAAAAATCCTGTCAGCGCTGCTTTCAGGCACTGCGGATCGATGTCAATCAGGAGTTTGAAGTGCTGTATCAGTTCCTTGAAAAACTTCCCAGCGTCCTGGCCCCGGGCGGCCGGGTTGCGATCCTCTCCTTCCATTCCGGTGAGGATCGCCTCGTCAAAAAGTCCTTCCAGCGATTCTTCCGGGAAGGCGTATACAGCGAAGTTGCGCCAGGCCCGGTCCGGCCATCGGCTGAAGAATGCAGCATCAACAGCCGGGCCCGCTCAGCCAAATTAAGATGGGCCATCAAAGCCTAGATCGGGAAGGACGGGCGTACAGTCTGATCTGAAACTGCATGACAACAGTACGCCATCTGCAGGGAATGCAAAAGCTTCCAGGGCTGGCCGATGGGAGAGAGGAGGTGCAAAATGGAGGAACTGACAGCAGAACAAGTCCGGCATTTCCGACTGCATCAGCATCACCTGGATACCTGGTATCCAAAAGATGACCTGATGGAGGTGGCCGGCGCCTGCGGATTTCAGAATTCGCCGCCGGGTGCATGGGAACTGGCCCTGCATGACCGCATGTCGGAATACAGTCAGGAGGAGCTGAGAAATATCCTGGAGACCGAAAAAACCCTGATCCAGGCCTGGAGCTTCCGGGGGAATCCGGTGGTCTTCCCGACCTCCGAGAGCGATGTTTTTCTGAGTGCGCTGACAGCCAGGGGAGAAGAACCCTGGATCTATACCCGGGGGATCGGTCTGGCCCTGGATCATCTCGGGCTATCCTTCGACGAGCTGCTGAAGGGGCTGATCCAGGTGATCCCCGGACTGGATGGCCGGACCATCCAAAGCAAAGGGACCCTGGACCAGACCCTGGCCCTGTGGATGGTCCCGTACCTTCCAACTGAAACAGTCGGGAAGTGGAACGCACCCAGTATGTACGGGAATCCAAAGAAACAGACCGTGGGCGGAGCCGTCGTCTCGTTTCTGCTGCGGCCCTGTGCGTTCATGGGCCTGGTGGTCTTCGGGGAACGCCGGGGCATCAGTCCGACGTTCACGTCCTACCGAAACTGGATCGGACATGCCCTGGAAGAACGACCGGATTCGACGGGCAGCCTGGTCCGCAAATATCTGCACTGCTACGGGCCGGCCACCATGACCGACTTCAGAGACTGGCTGGGGGCCTCATCGGAACAGGCGCAGCGGATGTGGCAGACGGTGGCCCGTGAGATCACTCCGGTCTTGGTCTCAGGCAAAAAATGCTTTATACTGACATCGGATCAGTCCCTGTTGATGGCTCCGTCCCCGCCAGCGCGCAGGCTCCATCTGCTCAGCAGCCACGACCCCTATCTGGGACTGGCAGACCGTTCTCTGATCCTGGACGATAAGCACCGTCAGCGAATGATCTGGCAGACGATATCAAATCCGGGCGCAGTGCTGCAGGACGGTACCATTGCGGGGATATGGCGATCAAAGAAAAACCATGGATCCTTGGAAGTGGATGTGACACTGTGGGCGGGATCCGAGATCCTGGATTCAGATCTTAAGGATCTGGCAGAGGATCATGCCCGTTTTCAGCAGTGTTCGATCAGCCATTTCCATGTCACAAGGGAATGATCGGTTCTAAGCGGGTCAATTCCTTCGGCAGGCTGATGGCGGTGCCGGGGACATTTTTATGGAAACAGGTTCACGATCAGCAGGTCAGCAATCGGCAGATCGACGGTGCACTCACGCAAGCGAATCGATGGCGTTCAGGTTCGGGGAGGAAATGTAATGGCAAAGTTTTCGTCTTTGACGCAGTATATTCCGGCGTTTCGCCGGGGCGGATTTGGGGAATGGAACCTTGATCAGGAAAATTACGGATCGCAGGGACATCCGATTCAGTTGCCCTATGTGGATTACTCTGAGTCCGTTTCGGATTTTTTAAAAGATGTAGTTCAGTTTATGATCGGTCATCCTGCATTTGATCTGGGAAATTATCGGGAGATTTTGGCAGCAAACAACCTGGAGCTGCGGGTGGATCAACTCAGGGAAATCGACCCATCCTCCCTGGATGAGGAAGTGATCCTGGCACTCATCACTGGAGCGGTCCGTGAAGATCGGTTCAATGAAGGTTCTCTCCTGGCGTATTTTGATTCCGGATCCATGGTAAAATGGTTGGAGCGTCTGGAAGCGATCGATGCAGCGAAGGAATGAGCTGACGGTCTCGACCGGATGAACAAAAACAAACTTTAAGAAACGACAGAAACGGGATGTGTCCGCTGAAGAACCATCAGGACCCTTCCATGGACGTTATGAAGGGGACAATTGGAATGAAAATATCGAAGAAAGATGCCCTGTCATGGTTTGAGTTTTTCTCAGCTCTGCCGGAGGAAGAAGAACTCATGACCAGACAGCAGGAGATCGTCTATGCAACATTTGCTCAGATCGAGGAAGCCATCGACCACCGCAATGATGAACTGATGGCCCGGATCGGTGATCTGAAGACCCTTGCCAACCGGACACGATATGTGGGACCCGATGTCAAATTCCCCACAGGCTGCCGGTCCTGTCTTTTGGGGACCGGCCTCTCGGCCATTCGGAAAACCAACCGGTGTAATATTCAGTGCAAGTTCTGCTACAATTACGGCGAACTCAATGACATACCTCCGGTGGGGGAAGGCATGTGGGACATCGGCGGCACCAAGTTCTACGAAAAAGATTTGGATCTGCTCCTCTCCACTTATAAGAAACCGTCGGGGATCTCCTATGTCTATCTGGAACCCTTCATGGAGATCGAGAAATACTACCCGATCATCCGCAAATTCAGGGAAGCCGGCATTTATCAGCATCTGTACACCAACGGGACGCTGGCAACGGAAGAAACATTAAAAGCGCTGGGGGAGGCAGGATTGGACGAGATCCGATTCAACCTGGGCGCTGCCGACTGTTCGGACCGGGTCATTGAAAACATCGCCATCGCCAAACGTTACATTAAGAATGTTGGCATCGAAACGCCCATGACGCCGGAATTTTACGAGGGCTTCTTCCGCAAGCAGGAAGCGATCCTGGCAACCGGGCTTGATTTCATCAATTGCGCGGAGCTCCACCTCAATCCCAACAACATCCACAACTACTACGGAGAAAATATGTACATTTGCCGTCAGGGCTACATCTCACCGGTCTGGAGCCGGGAGCTGACCCTGAAATTCATGGCCACAGCCAGTGAGCAGCAGTGGGATGTGGCCGTCCATGACTGTTCCAACCTGACGAAGTTCGCCCGGAATCTGAACCTGGGCAGCAAGGAAGGCAAGTGGTTCGGCGCCAGCGATTACGGCTGCGAATTCACCAGGATCCCCTACGAAGTGTTTCTCCCGATCCTTCGGGATGAAACGTTCAGATTCCTCACGGAAGAGGAGCTGCCGACAGGCTATAAGCCGGGAGAACTGATTTTCTAGCAGCTGATTTTATGACAGCTCGTTTTCCGACAGCTGATTTTCCCAAAGCTTCTCGGGGGCTTTTCCGGCAGGTATTTTCAGGGGATTTACCGGCACCCTGTGAAAAATATATGGGCCGGAGGGTCCACTGGCCGGGATCCTGAAATCAACGGAATGAAACGGTTCAAGCCCGCTCTTATGAGCGGGCTTGAAGTGTTTAAAGCAGGTGTTACAGCAGGGTCACAGCCAGGGGGATCACAAGCGCCGTTCGACGATGAGCTCATCGGCTTCCTGTTCATCCTGCAGGACCATGAGCAGATCATGGGTCTCCACCATATCCCCGGGTTTGACGGCCAGTTCATCGACAATGGCATCAAAGGGGGCCTGGATGGTGGTCTCCATTTTCATGGATTCGGTGACCAAAAGGGCGTCGCCCTTGGCGACCTTCTGCCCGGGTTTCACTGCGATCTTGACGATGGTACCCGGCATGGTGGATCCGATGTGGAGCCGGTTGGAGGGTTCGGCCTTGCGGTTGAGGACCGCGGTTTTACCCGAACTGTGATCCTGGACGATGATCTCTCGGGGTTGTCCGTTGAGCTCGAAGTAGAGCGTGCGGCGCCCCTGGGAATCAGCATCGCCGATCTGACTGAGCCGGATGAAGAGGATCTTGCCTTCCTCCAGTTCCACCGAGACCGCCTCGCCCTGGCGCATGCCGTGGAAGAAGCTCATGGTGTCGAATTTGGAAGTGTCTCCGTAGCGGATCTGTTTTTGGATAAATTCCTCATGGACTTTGGGGTACATGATGTGGCTCATGACATCTTCTTCCGTGGCCTCCCAGGGCAGATAGCTCTGGACTTGTTCCCGGATGGCGGCGAAGTCCATGGGGGGCTTGCGGGCGCCGGGGCGCTCTGTGCTGAAGGGGCGTCCTTTTAAAATGATGTCGCGGACTTTGGGCGGGAAGCCGCCGGTGGGCTGGCCCAGGTTGCCTTCGAAGAAATCGATGACCGAAGCCGGGAAGTCGATGCCGGGTCCTTTTTCAAAAAACTCGTCGATGGCGATGCCGTTCTGGACCATGAAGAGCGCCATATCCCCCACCACTTTGGACGAGGGGGTGACTTTGACGATGTCGCCGAAGAGCAGGTTGACGTCATGATACATGGTCTTGATGTCATCCCATTTTTCATCCATGCCCAGCCCCTTGGCCTGTTCGCGCAGGTTGGTGAACTGTCCGCCGGGCATGGCGTGATAGTACGCCTCGGTCTGGGGATGGTTGATGCCGGCATCGAAGTCCTTGTAGTAGGGCAGCACGCCTTCCCAGTAGTAATTGATCTTTTCCGCATTCCGGATGTTCAGTTCAGGCTGCCGGTCGTTGCGGTCCAGGGCATAGTAGAGGCTGGTGAGGTTCGGGTGGCTGGTGCCGGTGCTGAATGGCGCAAAGGCGGTATCCACGATGTCGACGCCGGCCCGTGCGGCCTGGATGAAGGTGGTGATGCCGTTGCCTGTGGTGTTATGAGAGTGCAGGTGGATGGGCAGGCTGATCTGATCCTTCAGGGCGCTGACCAGGACGTAGGCGGCTTCGGGCTTGAGGACACCGGCCATGTCCTTGATGGCGATGATGTGCGCGCCAAGTTTTTCCATTTCTTTTGCCAGGTCGACATAATACTGCAGGTTGTATTTGACGTTGGCCGGGTCCAGGATGTCCCCGGTATAGCAGATGGCGGCTTCGGCGATCTTATGGTTGTCCCGGACTGCCTTCAGGCTCTGTTCGATCTGGGGCAGCCAGTTGAGCGAGTCAAAGACCCGGAACAGGTCGATGCCGTTTTCGGCGGCCAGTCGGATGAAGTCGCGAATGACGTTGTCCGGATAGCTGGTGTAGCCCACGGCGTTGGCGCCGCGGAACAGCATCTGGAGCAGGCTGTTGGGCATTTTCCGGCGCAGGCGGCGCAGGCGGTCCCAGGGGTCCTCGGAAAGAAAGCGCATGGCCGTATCAAAGGTGGCGCCGCCCCAGCATTCATAGCTGAAAATATGGGGCAGACCTTCTTCGGTGGTCCTGGCGATCTTTTCCATGTCAGCGGTGCGCATCCGGGTGGCCACCAGGCTCTGATGGGCATCCCGGAAGGTCAGATCGCTGACCAGCAGTTTTTTCTGGTCCAGGATCCACTGCGACACCGCTTCAGGTCCTTTCGTATCCAGGATATGCTTGGGGCGTTCAAAGGCGAAGTCCACCGGATCCAGCCGGGCGGGCACAGCGGCAGGCGGAAACATCCCCTTGGGGTTTTTGCCGATGCCGGGGAATCCGTTGATGGTGATGTCGCCGAGATACTGCAGCGTCTTGTTGCCGCGGTTCAGCGCATGGGTAAAGGACTTGAGCTCGGGGTTTTCGTCAATGAACGTGGTGCTGGCGCGTCCGGAATGGAATTCCTCATTGCCGATGACATTCATGAGGAAGGGGATGTTGGTCTGGACGCCCCGGATCCGGTATTCGCGCAGGGCACGCTCCATTTTTGTGCAGGATTCCTCGAAGGTGGGCGCATAGGTGCACAGCTTGGAAAGCAGTGAATCGTAATAGGGCAGGACCACGGCGCCGGCATAGCAGTTGCCGGAGTCCAGACGGACACCCATGCCGCCCGGTGAACGGTAGGTGTTGATCTTTCCGGTGTCGGGCATGAAGTCTTTTTCCGGATTTTCAGTGGTGACCCGGCACTGAATGGCGGTGCCGTTGATTTTCAAATCCTCCTGACGGGGGAGTTTCATGTCCCTGTACAGATCTTTTCCGTCGGCCACCTGGAGCTGTGAGACCACCAGATCGATGCCGGTGATGAGCTCAGACACCGTATGCTCCACCTGGATGCGGGGATTGACTTCAATGAAATAGAATTCCCCGTCCTTGTAGAGGTATTCCACGGTACCGGCGTTCTGATAGCCGATGGATTCCATGAAGCGGACGGTGCTCTCGCAGATGGACTTGCGCGCTGCATCATCCAGAACGATGCAGGGAGCGAATTCCACGACTTTCTGATGACGGCGCTGTACGGAACAGTCCCGTTCAAACAGATGCATGACGTTGCCATGTGTGTCAGCCAGGATCTGGATCTCGATGTGCTTGGGATGCTCCAGGTATTTTTCAATGTAGACGTCGCCGGAACCGAATGCGGTCTCGGCTTCACGCACGGCCATATCATAGGCGGATCGGACGTCCGCTTCGCTGTGGACGACCCGCATGCCCCGTCCGCCGCCGCCCATGGCGGCTTTGATCAGCACCGGATAACCGTAGGTGGCGGCAAAGTCCACCACTTCACTGACATCCTGAACGGGTTCTTCCGTGCCAGGGATGGTCTTCAGACCGGCTTTGATGGCGGCCTGTTTGGCCTGGATCTTATCCCCCAGCATGGCCAGATGTTCGGGACTGGGACCAACGAAAATGATCCCCTCCTCGGCGCAGCGCTGCGCCAGACGGCTGTTCTCCGCCAGGAACCCGTAGCCCGGATAAATGGCATCACAGCCGCTTTGTTTGGCGATGGCGAGGATCCCCTCGATGTCCAGATAGGCTTCGGCGGGTTTTTTGCCTTCCCCCACCAGGAAGGACTGATCGGTCTTGAACCGATGCAGTGAGCTTTCATCTTCTTTGGAATAGATCGCGACGGTTTCCAGCCCGAGTTCAAAGCAGGCACGGGCGGCCCGGATGGCGATTTCTCCCCGATTGGCGATCAGTACTTTTTTCATGGTCCTCCTCATTGGCAGGGAAAGCGGCAGATGATTCAGCCGGATCCCCGGTGACCGTCATCGCGGCAGCGAAGTCCGTTCACCGTTTTTTCAGTAAATTTCTTCCCATTAATATACACTATTTTGCATAAAGTTTCATCTAAAACTTTCAGTTTTAATGCAAATCAGATCAAATACCGAAGGTTTCAATTCAATTGCGGACCATGAGCAGCAAAACTCTGAAAGAGTGAAGGCATAAAATTTCAGAATCACAGGAAGATGGGCTGGCATTGAAACCCCGGTGTTCATCAAATCCCGCTGGGTCCATTCTGCTTTGAGGCGATTTCTGATCCGCGGCGGCAGGAAACTGATAAAAGGATCGGGGATTGCGCCTGATCCATGGGGATGGTTTTTTAAGGGATCCGGCAAAAGGTTGATTTGAATCATAGTCTTATTTTCCAGGCTCAGTTAGAATGAACATAGAAAGTAAAACAAACGGTCTGCCGTTGGTTTGACGAAATAAAAAATCCAGACTCCAGGCTGAACCTGGAACTGAAAAAGGAAAGGGATAGCAATATGACAAAATTTAGTGAAGTAACCGGCAAAAATCTTGAGAAACTCGAACTGTACGTTCCGGTAGTGGCACGCGTCCACGGCGAACATCATCCGGAATTCCATGAAGTGCGCAAAGTATATGACGAGATGGTGAAAAAAATCAGGGGATCCCAGCAGCCGGAGCTTGAAGACGAATTTACTCAGCTTCGGACGATCAGTGATCACTACACGGTGCCCGGTGATGTATGCGAAAGCTATGAAGCCGTCTACCAGATGCTCTCGGAGCTTGACGAAGCCTATCATGCCTAAATAAAAAAACTCTTCTTCACTCTCAGAAGGGAGGAGGAGCTTTTTTATGGGCAAAGGGTCGTCAGGACTGGAATTTCTCCATGAGAAGGTTGCAGGAAAAAGAGACCTCGAGAGGTCAGAGTAAAATTGAACCGGAGTCCTGCCGGATCCATCTGGATCCACCGGAGTTCAACCGGAGTTCAACCGGAGTTCAACCGGAGTTCAACCGAAGCTCAACCGAAGCTCA
>CAYYVR010000033.1:17830-19769 GCA_964475185.1 uncultured Clostridium sp.
ACCGGAGTTCAACCGGAGTTCAACCGGAGTTCAACCGAAGCTCAACCGAAGCTCATCATGAGAACTGCCAGCGACCGATCCAACCAATGAAAAATTCAACATAAGGAGTGATGATGTTGCAGCGTTATATTTTAAAACAGAAAAATCAGATCACACTCATCAGTGGACTTTTGATCGCGGGGGGGTTCATCAGCCATTGGACCACAGGGACCACCACCGTTTTGCACTGGTCACTGATCATTGCTTCGATCCTGGGGCTGGCACCCATCGCCATCCAGGCTTACCAGGCGCTGCGGGTGAAAGTGGTCAGCATCGATGTGCTGGTCACGATCGCGGTTCTTGGAGCATTTATGATCCAAAACTACGAAGAATCCGCCATCGTGACGTTCCTGTTCCTCTTTGGCGCCTATCTGGAACAGCGGACCCTGAACAAGACGCGTTCCGCCATCCGGGAATTAACGGAAATGGCGCCGGAGAGTGCTTTGAAGCAGATGGAAGACGGGTCCTTCGAAGAAGTGGATGTGGATGATGTGGATGTCGGTGACATTCTGCTGGTCAAAACCGGCGCGAAAGTCCCGGTGGACGGAACCGTCCTGTCCGGCGAGGCCAGCATCAACGAAGCCAGTATCACCGGAGAGTCCATCCCCGTTGCCAAGGAAAAAGATGCCAATGTCTTCGCAGGGACGATCCTGGACAACGGAACGATCCAGATCGTGGCGGACCGGGTCGGCGAAGATACGACATTCGGCCGGATCATCGAACTGGTCGAGGAGGCACAGGATTCCAAATCAGAAGCGGAACGGTTCATCGACCGTTTTTCAAAATACTACACACCGGCCGTCCTGGTCCTGGCCTTTGCCGTCTGGTTCATCACCCGGAATGTTGAACTGGCCATCACGATCCTGGTCCTGGGATGTCCCGGCGCGCTGGTCATCGGCGTCCCGGTCTCCAATGTGGCAGGGATCGGCAATGGGGCCCGCCATGGCGTCCTGCTCAAGGGCAGTGAAGTCATCCACGATTTCAGCCGGGTGGACACCATGGTATTCGATAAAACAGGGACCCTCACCGTGGGGAACCCCACAGTGGCAGAGAAAGCCCTCTACGGGGATGACACCGGGGAAGCCCTGACCTATCTCGCCAGTGTGGAGCATGAATCCGATCATCCGCTGGCCAAGGCCGTTCTCGTTGAAATCGGACCCGTTGAATACCTGCCAGTCACAAATACTGAAGTGGTCAAAGGCGGGGGGATCATAGCCAGTGTCAGGGGCCACCGCATCACGGTGGGCAACGTGGCACTGATGGAACAGGAAGAGGTCCGGATCAGCGATGAGGCCCGGGAAGACATCCGCTCCTTTGAGCAGAATGGAAACTCACTGGTCCTGGCATCCGTTGACGGAGCGCTGAAAGTGATCCTGGGTGTCCGTGACCAGATCCGTCCCGGCGTTCGGGAGGATCTGCAGAAGCTGAAGAAACTCGGCGTGAAAAATCTGATCATGCTCTCCGGGGATAACCAGGGGACGGTGGATGCCGTCAGCCGGGACCTGGGCCTGACCCGGGCCATCGGGCACATGCTTCCCGAGGACAAATCGGAATACGTCAGAAAACTCATCGAAGAAGACGGACAGATCGTGGCCTTTGTCGGCGACGGGGTCAACGACAGTCCCTCCCTAGCCCTCGCCCAGATCGGTATTGCCATGGGCAGCGGGACCGACGTAGCCATCGAGACTTCAGATGTGGTCCTGATGAATTCAGACTTCAGCCGGCTGCCCCATGCATTGGGGCTGACCAAAGCCACCGCCCGGAACATGAAGCAGAACATCATCATCGCCGTAGGCGTCGTCATCGTTCTTCTGACCGGCCTGCTGTTCAGTGAATGGGTCAATATGTCCATCGGCATGCTCGTCCATGAAGGCAGTATCCTGGCGGTGATCCTCAATGG
>CAYYVR010000034.1:0-6111 GCA_964475185.1 uncultured Clostridium sp.
GCCATACAGATGGGCATCTTGTCCATTCCGTTGGCTTCAAGTTCCCGGACCTGCTTCAGGGCAGCCCCTGTGAACACAGCGCGGTCTCCGCCGTAGATTTCTCTGACGATGGTGTTGACTTTGTCTTCGATGCTGGCTTCGGTGTCATAAAGCACCTTGAAGCCGGGTTCGGTGTTCTCAACCAGGTCGATGACTTCCCTGGCAAGCGCTTCTCCGCCTTCTCCGCCCTTGGAGAATACTTCAGTCAGCGCAACGCGGACGTTGTTGGCTTTGCAGAATTCTTCGATGTAATTGAGTTCTGCCTCTGTGTCGGAGGCAAACCGGTTGATGGCGATGATGGGCTCAAGGCCGAACTTGCGAACATTTTCGACCTGCTTTTCAAGGTTTACGATGCCCTTCTTGAGCAGTTCAACGTTCTCAACGCCATACTCGTCTTTCTTGGCTCCGCCGTGATGCTTGAGCGCTCTGACTGTGGCGACGACAACAACAGCTGAAGGCTTGAGTCCGCCAAAGCGGCATTTGATGTCGAGGAACTTTTCAGCACCCAGGTCAGCACCGAATCCGGCTTCTGTAACGGTGTAGTCACCGAGTTTGAGGGCGGTCTTGGTGGCGACGATGGAGTTACATCCGTGAGCGATGTTGGCAAAGGGTCCGCCATGGATCAGAGCCGGTGTGTTTTCCAGTGTCTGGACCATGTTGGGCTGCATGGCATCCTTCATCAGAAGGGCCACTGCGCCCTGGCAGTTCAATTCTTTGGCATGTACGGGCTTGCCGTCAAGGTTGTAGCCAATGACGATGTCGCCGACACGTCTCTTCAGATCTTCCAGGTCATCGGAAAGACAGAGGATCGCCATGATCTCAGATGCAACGGTGATCATGAAGCCGTCCTGACGGACAAATCCATTTCCCTTGCCGCCCAGACCAACGACAACATCTCTCAGATTCCGGTCATTCATGTCCATGACGCGTTTGAAGGTGATCCTTCTTGCATCGATGCGCAGTGCGTTGCCCTGCTGGATGTGGTTGTCAATGAGTGCGCAGATCAGGTTGTTGGCTGATGTGATGGCATGGAAGTCGCCTGTGAAATGCAGGTTGATGTCTTCCATGGGGACGACCTGGGAATATCCGCCGCCAGCAGCTCCGCCCTTAACACCGAAAACAGGTCCCAGGGAGGGTTCTCTCAGTGCGATGACAGTCTTCTTGCCGAGCCGGTTCAGCGCCTGGCCCAATCCAACAGTGGCCGTGGACTTTCCTTCTCCGGCCGGAGTCGGGTTGATGGCTGTCACTAAGATCAGTTTTCCGTCAGGTTTTTCCTGAAGTTTCTGAATGGCCTCGAAGGTGATCTTGGCTTTGTACTTACCGTACAGGTCGAGATCGTCCGGAGTAAGACCTACTTTAGCAGCCACGTCTACGATGGGCTCCATCTTGGTTTGCTGAGCAATCTGGATGTCTGTTAGCATGAATTGTTCCTCCTTAGGATACGTTTGTAGTTTCTTTTGTTGACTCTTGATCTGCTTATTTATTTAATCCGGCCAGAAAGCGTTCCCGATCCACAATGGCCCGGGTATGTTTTCCCTGGGCGATGAGGATCCCATCGGATTCGGCTCTGATGGTGAAGTCGATACGCCTCCCCTCCCGGGCAGTCACCTCTGAAAAGCAGGTGATGTGCGCGCCGATTTTCGAGGCCTTCAGATGGTCCAGCTCCATGTGGGTCCCCACCGAAGTCGAATCTTCACCAATGGCTGAACGGACGGCGTCTCTGCAGGTCATTTCAAGAAATGCGATGAGCGCGGGTGTCCCGAGGACATCCAGGTCACCGGACCCCAGAAAAACTGCAGTATGGCGGGGTTCAACGACGAAATTTGCTGTATGGGTGGATCCGACGTCCAAACTCATGCTGACCTCCTGGCAGAAGAAATAATACGCTACTTTAAGTTTAATCAGAATTCGGTCCAGACTCAAGGTAAATATTATGCAATATCTAAAGTTCAATCTCTGTTAACATCTTTTGAACAAAATGGAATCATGAAAACACACACCCTGGATCAGAGGGACGCATCAGGCTCCAGTGAAAACAGACCGGAAAACCCGGTCTGTCTTCATTTATATTCATTTCAGGGAGAACCCCCAGACAACGGCTACGGCGTGCGCAGCAGGCCCAGGGCCTTGCGTTTGCGTTCGGCGTAATCCTCGAGCACTTTCTCATTGGCCTTTCTCGCATCGACTTCACTGAGCGGGTCGGGCAGGCTGCCGGTGGTAAACAGCGCTTCAAACTCATAGGCCTGAAGGGTTTCCCTGGTCAGCAGACTCTGCGCCACCAGGTGGAGCTTGTCGATCTCCTGTTTGAGGATGGCTTCCGCTTTATTGTAAGCTGAATCCACCAGGAGTTTGACTTCCTGATCGATGAGATCGCCCATGGCCTCTGAATACGGCTGCTGGCGGCCCATGTCACGGCCCAGGAAGACTTCTTCGGAATCGCCGAAGGACAGGTTGCCGATGACATCGCTCATGCCGTATTCCTTGACCATGGCCCGGGCGATCTTGGAAGCCCGGTCGATGTCACTTTTGGCACCGGTGGAGATGTCGTTGAGGATCAGTTTTTCCGCGCACCGGCCGCCGAAGAGCGTTGCCAGATCATCCAGGAGCGATGTCCTGGAGGTGTAGCTGGTGTCTTCCAGCGGGATATGCATGGTGTAACCGCCTGCGCGGCCCCGCGGAATGATGGAGATCTCCGTCACCGGATCGATGGTCGGGAGTGACCGGGCCACAATGGCATGGCCGGCTTCGTGATATGCCGTGAGATACTTGCTCTCCTCCGTCTGGACTCTGGATTTCTTCTCAGGGCCCAGCTGGACTTTCGTGCGTGCCTCTTCAAAGTGCGCCATGGAAATGTAGGTTTTGGTTTCCCGGGCAGCCAGCAGCGCGGCTTCATTGGCAAGATTCTGGAGTTCCGCACCGGAGAACCCGGTGGTGGTTTTTGCAATGATGCTTAAGTTGACATCATCCCCCAGGGGCTTGTTGCGGGTATGGATCTTGAGGATCTCCTCCCGCCCGCGGGAGTCTGGCAGATCGATGTGGATCTGCCGGTCGAAGCGGCCCGGACGGAGCAGCGCCGGATCCAGGACGTCTGCACGGTTGGTGGCCGCCATGACGACGATGCCCTGATTCTCTTCGAATCCGTCCATTTCCACAAGGAGCTGGTTCAGGGTCTGTTCCCGTTCATCGTGGCCGCCGCCGAAGCCTGTGCCGCGCTGGCGCCCCACCGCATCAATCTCATCGAGAAAGATGATGCAGGGTGCGTTGCGTTTGGCCTGGTCAAACAGGTCACGGACACGGGATGCACCGACACCGACAAACATTTCCACAAAATCGGACCCGGAAATAATATAGAAAGGGACCCCGGCCTCGCCGGCGACGGCGCGGGCAAGGAGCGTCTTACCCGTTCCGGGATACCCCACCATGAGCAGGCCCTTGGGGATCTTGGCCCCCAGTTTCTGATACTTGCCGGGCTGTTTCAGGAAATCGACAACTTCCATCAGCTCAAACTTTTCTTCCTCTGCGCCGGCCACCTGTGAAAAATTGACATCATTGTGTTCGGGATTGACCAGGCGTGCCTTGCTTTTCCCGAAATTCGACGCAGATTTGGGGCCCTGATTGTTGTTCCGCATGATAAAACTGACAAAGAAGATCAACAGCCCCACCGTCAGGAGCATCGATAAAAACGGCGCGATCTGCGAAACCAGGCCGCCCGATCCGACGGGCTCGCTGAGCGTGACTTTGGCCGCCAGCTCCTGATTGCCTTCCACCAGATTCCGGTAGGTCTCCGTCAGCATCACGGTCTTGGTCTGTTTGCTGTCAGTCACTGAGATCCCGGTCAGGGTCATATGGGACCCGTTGGGATATGCTTTCACGTTGTTCAGTTGACCTTCATTGACCTGGGAAATGAAGGTATTGTAGTCCACCGGGGTGACGGCGCCTGGCAATATCTGTGAGATGCCGATGATCACAAACAGCAGCAGACTCATGATCGCCAGTCGGGACAAGGGCAGCTGTGGTTTTTGTTCCATTAACTCTTACTCCTGTATACTTCTTCCTTCAGCGTCGCCACATAGGGCAGATTCCGGTAACGTTCGGCATAGTCGATGCCGTAGCCGATGATGAATGCATCGGGGATGACAAAGCCCGTGTATCTGACATCAAGGTCTTTGGTCCGCCGGGCAGGCTTGTCCAGAAGGCAAATGATCTCAACGGAAGCAGCTCCGCGCCCTTTGAGATATTCCATCAGATACGTCAGCGTCGTCCCTGAATCGATGATGTCCTCCACTAAAAGCACATGCTTGCCCTTGATGTCGGTATCCAGATCCTTGAGGATCCGGACGACACCAGATGACTCTGTGGATGTTCCGTAGCTTGAGACTGCCATAAATTCGATCTCCAGCGGGATGCTGGTCCGCCTGACCAGATCCGCCATGAACATAAAGGAACCCTTCAGGATGCCTACCAGGACCAGGGTTTTCCCGCTGTAGTCCCGGTCGATCTGACCGGCCAGTTCCCGGCACTTTGTGTCAAGTTCAGCTTCACTGTACAAAACCTCGCCGATATCATCATAAATGTTAGGGGATATGTTATTTGTCATTGTTATTATTCTCCATCACTGTAATATATAATATTTTATCAGTATTTGGGGTGATACTGAACGATTCCGAGCAAATTCCGGGATAAATATACAGGATTTCTCCGGATTCGTCGGTGATCAGCGGCAGCACGTCTCTTAATTCCCGGTGGATCTTGCAATCGATGAACAGCCGCCGGACTTTTTTATGGCCCTGCATTCCCGGGATCCGGATCCGGTCATGGGGCCGGCGGCGGCGCAGAATGATCCGCTCGCCCAGATGGCCGGCGTCGATGGCATCGGCGGGACCCGCCGGAAGATCCCTGCTGAAGGTGATCCGGTAAGGGGCAAAATCCACCGTGACGGGAAGATGCGTGATGTCGACGGTGCGTTGGGCGGGATACTGTTCTGCCGGCTCAGGGATCTGTTTCAGGGAAAACTCCAGTTGACCGTAGTGGCTGGCCGCGGTGACGTCCCGCAGATCCAGCCGGCGCCCGGTCTGGCCGGCTGCCAGATCCAGCAGATCCGCGATCTGGCCCGCCGTCAGGTCAAGGCGGCTGCCTTTGAGCTCTTCCATGGCCAGAAACACCAGCCTGGAAGTGATGGCAGGGCTCTGGCGGAAGGCCTCTTTTATAATGACCACTTTATCGCCTTCCCGGCGGATCAGGTCTCTGGCAGCATCCGCTGCGGCCGTTTCAAGATAGGTCCGGTCCCATTCCAGAGACCGGCTCATCGCTGCGATGGTGCCGATGATCTCGGGATTAAAGGTCTCCAGCTCCGGGATCAGGCGGAGCCGGATCCGGTTTCTGGTATAGGCCAGGCTTTCATTGCTGGAATCCGTTCTGTAGTCCAGCCCCTGATCCTTCAGCCACTGCAGGATCGCGGCGCGCTTCGTTTGCAGCAGCGGACGGATGTACCGGCCGTCACGCCGGATCCGCATCCCCGCCAGCCCATTGAGCCCGGCACCGCGGATGAACCGGTGCAGGATGGTTTCCACCTGATCGTTCATGTGGTGGGCCAGCGCCGTTTTCCCGTAGCCTTCCAGCTTCATGGTCTTTTCAAAAAAATCATAGCGCACCTGACGGGCGGCCGCTTCAAAGCCCATGCCCAGGCGGCGGCCGGTTGCAGCCACGTCCTCGGTATGGATAAAAACGGGCAGGGCCAGCGTCTGACCCAGTGTGCGGACAAACGTCTCCTCCTCGTCGGACGCCCTGCCCCGAAGGCCATGATTGATGTGGGCGATCCCCAGCTGAATATCAAGGGCGGTGCTCAGACGATGGAGCAGATGCAGCAGACAGACAGAATCCGGTCCGCCGGACACGGCCACCAGGATCCGCTCGCCCGGCTCGATGAGCTGCTCTTTACGGATCAGCTCCGCTATTTCCCGTTCCATATCCGCCACCTCCCCCTGCCGGCAATGTGTTTCATCCTGTTCATTATACAGTCTGTCCCCGCCATCGACAAATCACCCCCATCAATAGAATATCCGGCCATTCAAG
>CAYYVR010000034.1:6211-9830 GCA_964475185.1 uncultured Clostridium sp.
AGAATATCCGGCCATTCAAGCCGAGCGGACAGAGAATGGATCTCCCTTCTCTGTCCGTTCGATTCTTGAAGATTGTGTTTTTCCCGGTAAGTTCTGCACGGCCCTGAAAGGGTCACCTGGCCATCTGCAGTTCCTTCAGGGGAATCGTGATGATGAACAGCGCGCCCTGCCCGGACGGTGCGTTTTGGGCCCGAATGGCTCCCCCGTGCCGCTCCACGGCAGCCTGGGCAATGGACAGGCCAATCCCATGGCGCCCGCCCGGCCCTTTGGTAAAGCGCTGGAAGATCTTCTCCTCGCTGCCGGGTTCAAGACCCTGGCCGTCATCGCGGACACTGATGATCAGATCCGTGCCTTCGACTCGACCGGAAAGGCGGATCACCGACCGCGCATAGCGCACCCCGTTGGATAAAAGGTTATTTAGCGCCCGGATCATCTCTTCATAGTATACCGAGATCAGAGGGTCATCCTGTGTTTCCACTTCAATGGATTTCTCATGGATCCTGGCATCATTGGCCACCTGTTCCCTGGATTCAAGCAAAAGGTCCGACAGCTGGATCAGCGTTCGATCCTTTAACAGACTTTCATTGGATTCGACCCGGGAGAGGTACAGAATATCCTCCACCAAGCGTTCGAGTTTGCCCGCTTCCTCCAGGATCACATCCGCTGCTTCCATTTCGTCGAAAACACCGTATTTGATCCCTTCGGCATAGCCGCGGATCCCGGTCAGCGGGGTCCGCAGTTCATGGGAGACATTCTGATAAAAGATCTTCTGGTTGCTGTGATATTCCTTGAGCTGGCCGGCGGCTTCATTCAGAGAATGGTTCAGATCAGCCAGTTCCTGCTCTTCCAGATCAAAATCTTCTCCGTCAAAATCACCGGCGCCCAGCCTGCGGGCCAGCCCCTGCAACCTGGCAATGGGATCGGCCAGCCGGTTGGCCAGATAGCGGACCGCAAAAAAGGTCAGGATCAGGACCGGCCCCATGATCAGGGCAAGGATCCAGAGCGCATTGGTGATGAAGCGATTGTAGATCTCACCATCGATGAATGCCAGGACATATTCCGCGGAGCCGTCGCCTTCGGTGAAGGGGATGCTCTGCAGGTAGTACTGATCTCCGCTGATTTCTGCTCTTTGCACCGACTGATCGGTCAGATCGAACTTCGTTTCGCGGACATACTCATACACCAGCATGCTTTCCCGATAGGCTGCAGTGTCCAGCCGCATGGAATACCCGTCCAGCGACGATCCGGGATCTGGTGCAGGAACTGCCGGCTGGCTGGCTGAGGTCTGCGTCGGGATGGTCCTGCCGCCCTGCCAGCCCATGCCCATGCCCGGCGCGTCCGGCCGGCCGGTTTCGGTTTGCGAAGTGTCGACCAGATCCAGGGTCAGATCATGATCTTCATCCAGAAACAGGACCTTGACATTGGAATCCACCGCATCCCGGCGAAGCATCATGTGAAAGGTGGAGCTGCGGTTGGGACCGCGGGGGATCTGGGTATCCCTGGCAAAATCGACGACCAGGTCCTTGGCTGTCTCCAGTTCACGGTTCAGGGTCGTCCTGACATGATTGCGGACGGCAATGTTAAAGCCCACCGCCACCAGAAGAAAGACCAGGAGAATGGTCGAATAGAAATAGATGAGGATCGTGCTGCCGATTTTTCGTTTATTCATCGGCGGGCTTCCTGTTCAGCCGGAAACCGAAGCCCCATATGGTCTCAATGATCGCCGCAGAATCCGTGATCTTCTTGCGAAGCCGTTTCAGGGTATCATCGGTGACCCGAGTCTCCACCGCCGTCGTGTATCCCCAGACTTTATCCAGCAGCTCTTCCCTTGAAATGGCCCGTTCCTTGTTTTCGATGAGATACTTCAGCAGGGCATACTCATTGGGTGCCAGATCCACTGGTTCCCCGCCCACCTTCACCATCTTCTGATCGGTATGGATGACGATGTCCTCATAGCTCAGTTCCGAAGAGGAGGACGGACCCTTATCAAGCTCGATGCGGCGAAAGATCGCCCGGACTTTCATGGTCAGCGTCATGGGCGAAAACGGCTTGGTGATGTAGTCATCGGACCCCAGCTGAATGCCCAGCACAAAATCAGTATCCGTATCCCTGGCCGTGAGCATGATGATGGGGACCGAACTCATCCGGCGTAGATCATCGCAGATCATAAAGCCATCTCTGCCGGGCATCATCACATCCAGTATGACAAGGTCGCATTCCTTTTCCCTGAAGCGGTCCAGAAGTTTTTCACCGTCCTCAAAAGCTTCCACCTCGTAGCCATCTTTGGTCAGAAAGCCCTGGATCAGTTTCCTGATGTTCTGGTCATCATCCGCGATATAAATTTTCTTGGCCATATGGTCCTCCTGACTGTCGATCACGACAACTCAAATCATTTCATTCTCCGAATCACAACGCCATCAGTTCCTCAACCGATGCTGAAACGCTTTCACAGATCTGATCCGGGATCTTCCGGTTTGGGCAGAAGACCCTCACTCTTCTTCATTTCCCGCCGGACCGGCAGGGTTCTCTTTGGTGTGCGTCATCCTGGGTTCCACCACAATTCTATCCTTATCATACTCTGTTTCGAGTCATAATAATCAACAACCCGGTTTCGGCCTCGTGGCAAATCAGTGGCAAAAAGGCCGATCCGTCCGGATCAGCCTTTTAAAGTGCCATTATTGAAAGATGTATTTTTCCCCTGAGGGGTAAACCCCTTCATCGTCAGGATCTATTTGCCGAAATACTTGTCGATGCCGTTGGCAACTTCTCTGGCCAGGTCCTTCTGGTTTGCTGAGGAATTGAGGATCATCGCATCCTGATAATTGGTGATGAAGCCAAGTTCCAGCAGGGTGGAAGGCATTGTGGAGAGCCGGTTGACTGCGAAGGATCTGCCGTAGCTGGTGTCCTTGACGATCTTGCCGCTGCCGATGATGCTGCCGACGCTTTCCGCGAGCTTCTGAGACAGAAGCATGGATTTGGCCTGCCAGTCGCTGGTGGCCGGATTCAGTTTTTCTCCGCCGTAGAATCCAATGGTGCCTGTGGCCGAGGGATCGGTGTAGGCGTTGCAGTGGATGGAGACGAAAATATCGACACCCAGCTGGTTGGCCCGGTCCGTACGTTCTGTCAGGCTCACTGCCTCATTGAGGCTGCTCTTGGAAAGATACACTTCATAACCCCGGTCTTCCAGGATCTCTTTGGCCAGGATGGCCACCCGGTAATTGATGGTGGTCTCATCCACCAACTCCCCAGTCACCGTCGAGACGGCTCCCTGTCCGATGCCGTTATGGCCCGGATCGAGGAATACTTTGAGTTTTCCGGAAGTGACCGGTTGTTCCTCCGGATTGGGCTCCGGAGCGGGGGCCGGTTCGGAAGGTTCTGGCTTCGGAGTAAATTTATCCAGGGTTTTTTCCGGGACATTCCAGTAATTGATGTAGGAATATCCGATCTGGTCCTTGTATTCGATCTTCAGCCAGTTGCTTTCGCGGCCGATCATGATGGCATTGGTCCCTGCCGGAAGTGTCCGCAGGATCTCAAAGGCATTGGATGGTCCCTTGCGGACATTGACACTGGAATTGGTCACGATGGTGTCCTCAGGTTCTTCCGGTGTGACCGGATCTTC
>CAYYVR010000034.1:9930-17411 GCA_964475185.1 uncultured Clostridium sp.
GTGACCGGATCTTCGACCGGGGGCTCTTCCGGTGTTTCCGCTTCCGGGAGTACATTGGCGGCCGGATCGATCCAGGCGCCTGGCTCTCCCTTGACTTTTGTCAGGTTCAGGCTGCCGCTGAACTCTTTAAAAATGAAATAAGTCCCTTTGTGGTATTGGCCAACGGCATTGGTCCCGCTCATGGCCTCATCGGCAGTAACGTACACGGCCACGGAGGTGACCAGTTCATACGTATCTGCTGCGGTTTCACTGGGCTCAGGCTGAGGCTGGGGTTCAGCCGGCTGTTCCGGTGCCGGCGCTTCGTCTGTGTTCTGTCCGGGATTGATCCACGCCCCCGGAACGTTCTCAAATCGGGTAATGTTGAGCATTCCTGAAAAGCTGCGGTAGATATGATACTCACCGGATGCGTAGGTACCGACCGTATTCTTCTGAGCCTGGGCATCGGAGGCATTCATGTAAACAGGCACATCCGCATAGATGTCGATGATGCCTGCAGTCGGTGCCGGCGTTTCGCTGACGACGGGTTTTGTGCCCGCCGGCGTGTCGATCCAGCTGGATGCCAGAACATAGCCGATCTTCCCATCGAAGTCCACTTTGTACCAGAGTCCTTCGATTTCAAGGAGGGACGCCACGCTGCCGACTTTGATCCGGGCCAGGGCTTCACTGCTGGAACTTCTTTCCGCTCTGAGAACGGCCGTCCGCAGATTGGTGATGGTGCGGGCCGCCGCGATCTCATCAAGGGGTCTGATGTACTTGCTGGAAACCCAGCCGGTCTGTCCGTTATACTCGACTTCGGTCCAGTTGCCGCTGGTGCCCAGCACTTTGAGTGTGGATCCGGTTGGGACCACCCCGATGACATTGCTGTAGATCGTTCCCTGATCGCGTAAATTCAGATTGACCGTTGTAACGGCCTCCTGTTCATCGGCATAGGCCACCTGGGGTACGAATGTGAATACGATAAATGATAGCAGTAACAATGACAGCGTCTTCCTGAGGTTTCTCATAATCAACCACCTTTCTGATCCTGTTCGGATTGAACTAAAACTTGTTCAGGCTGTTTCGGAAATCTATATGAACATAATATAGATTCCGTCATAGTTAGCCCATTTCCAGCGCAAAAAAAATTGCATAAATGAATTTTATGTAAAATACAGCTTCATTATAGCAAAGGTTACAAAAGAATGACACCCTTTTTGATATGATTTCAGTGGTAAATTTTAAATTCCAACGCAATGTTCTTCATATTTTATAATCGTTTCAATCATTTTCCAATTAACTCTGATATACCCAAAGAAAAACACCCTCAATTCCCAATGAAGGAAAATGGAGGGCGTCCGCGGTTTTTCAGGCCGGTGTTGCTGCCAGGATCAGAAAACAAAGGAAGTAAATGATTAGGACCATGATGATCGACGTCAGCGTCCCGATGAGATAGTATTCGGCAAAGGGCGGATCTTTGCTGATCCGGTCATAGCGGGCAATGCTCTTGGCCGTGAGGATCAGTCCGATGGCCATATACTCCCCCATGGCCAGGAAGATCAGGGATAGCAGCCGTTCCAGGATCCCGATGACGCCCCCTGCCCGGAGTTTCTTCTCCGCGGCCAGCGCATCCGGCACAGCCGTCTCTTCGCTGGGCCGTCCGGGCCTGTAGGCGGCAAACAGTTTTCCAAAGGTAATATTGGCAGGCCTTGCAATGAGGAGAAGCGCCAGGGTCCACTGCAACCCCAGTTGCCAGGTGAGAGACAGTTCCCCCAGCAAGTCCGTCAGCAGGGAGACCGGTTCGACGCTGCGGCCCCGCCCCATCCAAAAAGCGACGGCCGCCAGAGAGCCCCCGTGAAGGATCTGATCTGCCAGATAGATCCCGCCGCCCCGTCCGGCCTGGGAAAGGCGGATGGGCAGCGCCGGCAGCGCTTTCTGAAACGAGGCCTTCCCCCAGTCGATGACCCCGTGGAGCAGAACGGCCGCCAGCGCGGCTGCAGAAACCAGGCCGCTGAATCCGTAAAGACCTGCCAGACCAAGGAAGGGAATGGCATAAACCACCAGATGAGGTGCCAGGCTCCTCCCGCCGCTCTCTTTCTGGTCGGACATGGTCTGGGACTGAAAGTAATAATCCCCCAGCACGTGACCGGTCAGCAAAATCAGCAGCAGATCCTTCACACCTGTTCCCTCCAGATCCGGTTGAGCTGGAGCTGGAACTCACGGTAGGCCCGTTCATAGTCATAATACCCTGCAGAGGTCAGACTCCGGTGGATGGTGCTCTGATTCAAGCCCTTTTTCAGCGCGAGCTGCGACTGATTGAGATCGGAAAACAGACTGTCCTTAATATTTTCCCGCTGTTTATCCGTCCAGCCGGATTCCATAAAATGCATCAGACACAACCCGGCATTCAATGCATCCAGACAGCCCGTCCGCTCCGCATGCCCGAACTGCATATCGACATGGAGGGCTTTTTTGCCGGACTGGATCCGCTTGACCTCACTGATCATCTGCCGGGCGATGTGATAGGCGGGACCATCAGCGCCGATGCTCTGAGCCGGATCGATGGCAGTACTGATCTGGCCAAAGCCGACGCCAAAGCGGATCTTCAGCGGATGGAGCCGGAATTTGATCTGAAAGAGGATTTCCAGGATCTTCTCCGGGGTTTTCAGCACCCCCTGGAATTCATCGCCCAGCGTCAGGCTGAAGTCGCTGGCCATCTGATCCTGATAAGTCTTGTTGATCTCCTGCAGGACCTGTCTCAGGAGGTCCTGGGCACCCCTTCGGTCCTGGATCTGTCTTGAGCCGACCAGGTCGGCGATGACTGCAATATACAAATGGATCACCTCATACTGAGTATATCAAAAACATCGGACAACCCCAGGTGATATGCAAAATTTAATGCATATCACCTGGGGTTCCATGATCATCGATAGGGGTTCGTCCCAAACCGGTCACGAACTGCCTGCATCTGTTCTTCGTTCAGCAGACGGGCTCCGCCCAGACTGTCGGTGATCACCTGCAGATGGGCCACGTATTCGATGTGTTCGGCCCGGGCAAAGGCGTCGGGCAGATCAGGGCCGACGCAGATGACCCCGTGATTGCCCAGCAGCACGGCGTGGTCGTTCTCCAGCGTCCTGGCACAGATCTGCGCCAGTTCCGGTGTGCCATAGGTTTCATAGGGCGTGCAGCGGATGGAGCGGCCGCCCATGGCGGCAAGATAATGAACAGTTCGGATCCCGCTGCCGGTGCAGGCGATGGCCGTGGCATACAGTGAATGAGTATGGACCACGGCGCTGACATCGGGCCGGCTGCGGTAAATCGCCAGATGCAGTTCCCATTCACTGGTGGGCCGTACCGACTCACGGCATTCAATGATCTGGCCGTCGGGATCCATCAGGACGATATCCGCCGGGGTGGTCTTGAGATAGTCCAACCCGGACGGGGTCATGGCAATGACCCCGCAGGAGCGGTCATAAGCGCTCAGATTCCCGCCCGTACCGGTGGTCAGCCCGGCCGACAGCAGCTTCTTGCCGAAGGCCACCAGTTCTTCGCGCAGTGTCAGAAGTCTCATCAGGCCTTCACCGCCAGTTCACCCAGGATCCGCTGCTGGATCTCCCGGGCCATGTACTTGATTTTTTCCTCGTCCAGGGTCTTGTACTCGCCGTTTTCATAGAGGATCCTGCCGTTGATCATGGTCAGCCGGACGTCGCTGCTCTGGGCGGAATAGATGATATTGGCGGGAATGTTGAAGCTGGGTGTCATGTGCGGACTCTGCGTGCAGATCAGGATCAGATCCGCCGCGCTGCCCGCCCGCAGTGTCCCGGACTCGGGCCTGCCCTGTGCCAGAAAGCCGTTTTCCGAGGCCATCTCCAGCATTTTACCCGGACTCAGGAACAGGGAATCCTCCTCAAAGGCCTTATGGACCATGGCGGCCAGATGGATCTCCTCCAGGAAATTCAGATTATTATTGGAAGCTGCTCCATCGGTCCCCAGGGTGACCCGGACCCCCCGTTCCAGAAACTTCTTCAGCGGCGCGATGCCTGAGCCCAGTTTCATATTGCTGGAAATGCAATGGGCCACGGTGACATCATGGTGCTTCAGGATCTCGATATCCCGGTCCGTCACATGCACACAGTGCGCGGCAATCGCCGGGCCGTCAAACAGTCCGCAGCGGCTGAAATACTCCGCCGGCGTCATGCCGTGTTTTTCGACACAGGCCTCATGTTCGGAACGGGTCTCCGAGAGGTGTACCTGAAGGATCCGCCCGGTGGCTTTGGTATACTCGGCCACTTCCCGGACCAGTTTCTCATCGGAGGTATATTCGCCGTGGATCGTACTGTCGACTCTGATCAGAGAATCCCAGCCCTGTTCCCGGACCATGCGGTCCAGATCCTCCATATCGGTTCGGGCGATGTGGTCCTGGAAGGAGGGACTGCCGTTGGCGGTGACGCCGCGCCCAATATTGGCTTTCATGCCGGCTTCCGCCGTGGCCCGGGCGATCTCGCTGATGTTGTAGTACATGTCGGAATAGCTCACCGTTCCGGAAGCGATCATTTCCAACAGGCCAAGGGACGTTCCCCAGTAGCAGTCCTCTGCGGTCAGACGATCTTCGAAGGGAAACATTTTTTCAAACAGCCAGCGCTGCAGCGGCAGGCCCTCGCCATAGCCCCGCATCAGGGTCATCGGGATGTGGCTGTGGGTATTGGCGAACCCGGGCAGCATGACATGACCGGCAGCATCCCGGACGATCTCTCCCTCCTCCAGATGGGGTCTCTCTTCTGTAATGGAGGCAATGAACTCTCCTTTGATCCGGACATACCGGTCCGTGAGGATCCCGCCGTCCTGATAAAGCGTCACATTCTTAAATAACATAGTGATTCCTTTCTCTTCTGTCTTGATGTCGGCATCTGCCGGGGACTTGGGGCCATCCGCCCCCTACAGGCGGCGGATGACTTCACGGAGCAGACGGCCAAACCGTCCGGCGGCTTCCCGTCCGGCCCGGTCCACTTCTTCTCCTGTGACCGGCTGATCCAGGACGCCGGCGGCCATATTGCTGATCAGGGAAATGCCGATGAGTTCCATGCCCATATGGGCACAGGTCAGGGCCTCGGTGACCGTGGACATCCCCACGGCGTCACCGCCCAGGATGCGCATGGCCCGGATCTCAGCGGGGGTTTCAAATTGCGGCCCGGCGGCAAAATAATAGACCCCTTCCTGCAGGGGAACCGCAAGATCCCGGGCACAGCTTCTGACCAGTTCCCGTAATCTTTTGGTGTACATGTCTGAGACGTCAAAAAACCGCGGTCCGAATTCCGGCAGATTGGGTCCGCGCAGCGGGCTGGCACCGTTGAGCTTGATGTGATCGCGGATGAGCATCAGATCCCCCGGCCGATAGTCCTCATTGACGGCACCGGCTGCGTTGGTCAGGATCACCGTGTTCACACCGCACAGCCTGAGGACCCGCATGGGGATCACCAGATCTTCGAAATCATAGCCTTCATAATAGTGAAAGCGACCGGACAGGCAAACGACCTGCCGGCCTTCCAGCGTGCCGAAGATCATCCTGCCGGCATGGGAAGCCACCGTCGCTTCGGGAAAATTCGGGATCTGATCGAAGGGGATCTCCACCCGGTCCTCCAGCGCCTGGGCCAGCTGGCCCAGGGCAGAGCCCAGGACCAGTCCGACGGCGGGCTCCCTGCCCGACGCCTTTCGGATGAAGTCCGCCGCTTCCCGGTACCGGCTGTAGGGATAATTGGATTCGGGACGATTTTTCATGCTAGACCACCACGCTGTGATCTTCTTCCTGACTATGATACTTTTTCAGATCATAGGGTGAAAAGATCCCCCTGGGGGTCACGACCCCGTTGACCAGCTTGGGGGGCGTGATATCAAAGGCGGGATAATAGGCGCTGACTCCCTTCTCCACAACGTTTGTCCCCAGATGCTGTTTGACCAGCTCCACATCGCGCTCTTCAATGATGACGGAGTCCGCCGTCTCATGCTCCAGATTGGGCGCGCCGGTCACAAAGTAGGGGATGTTATGGTAGGCGGCCGCCAGGGCGATCTGAAGCGTCCCCACTTTATTGACCACATGGCCATCCATGGTGATGATATCGGCAGCGGTCGTAAACAGATCCACCTGCTCCCTGCCCATGATCCAGGCCGGCATATTATCGGTGATGACGTGGACTTCAAAGCCCATATCAGCGATGACCGAAGCCGTCAGCCGGGCTCCCTGGAGATAGGGCCTGGTCTCCGGACAGATGAACCGCACATTTTTATTCTGCGCCCTGCACTCCAGCAGCATCATGCCGACGATGGTCTCGGCAAAACACTGCGTCATGACGACCCCTTCCTCGGGAAACTGTTCCACCAGATGCGATGCCAGCTGGCGGATCTGATGATAGCGGCGGTTGATGGTCTCAAGGGCATCCTGGACGATGGACTCGGTGACATCCCTCCCGTTGTCCAGGGCGATCCGGGCGATGTTCAGAGAGCGCTCGGTCATGACTTTGAGCTTTTCCGAAGTCGTGGGCCGGGCGGCGGCCAGCGTCCGGGCAGCTTCTTCAAGGAATGTCAGCTGTTCTTCCACCGGACGGCTGCGAACCTCATGGCCAGCCAGGGCCATGCCCATCTGGACAGCCAGGAAAGGGCCCCCGCTTTGCGTGACCATATCGGTGACGGCCTGTGCCACTTCCTGATACGTATGGCATTGGACGGTTCGTTTTTCATAAGGGTAGACCCGCCGGTCCAGAATATTGACTGTCCCCTCCTCATACCAGGCGATGTTCTCATATCTGAGCAAGTGTGCCAGTTCAAGATCTTCTCGATGCATAACTGCCTCCTGTAATTCTTGATGTTCGTCTGCGGATCCCGGACCACACAGTACCGGTTCCTGCTTCTAATATACCAAATATCGACTCGATCTGTCTTTTCTGCCACACGCAAAAAACCGGATGGGACCCCATCCGGTCTGGCGGTTATTCACGCAGGGACCTTCAGTTGACGATCCCGAAGGATACGTCCACAAAATCCCCATAGTCGAGCTTGAGCTGACTCTTGTCATATTCTTCCTCCACCAGAGAGATCGCATCGTATTCCGAAGCGTTCTCCGGGATCACCACACGGACTTTCCGCTGCAATATTTCAGTGATTTCAATCTCTACGGTTCTCAATCAGATCAACTCCCTACGTTTAAAATTTGAATGTTCATGTATTTACGGTCCGATCTGCCAGTCCTTTCGATTCCATCATCTCAATTCCATCATCTCAATCCCATCATCCACAAGGTACGACATGATTTCCGTCGTAAGTTTCCGATGTAAGTTTTCGAAATAATTTACGACATGATTTCCGACATGATTTCCGATAATTTCCGACGTGATGTCCGGCGTGATGTCCGGCGTGATGTCTGGCATGATTTTCCGATTAAACTTCAGACATGAATCCAGCATTGATTCTGAAGTAATACGAGATCCTTCCGGCATGATTTATGGCGCTGATTT
>CAYYVR010000034.1:17511-19559 GCA_964475185.1 uncultured Clostridium sp.
GCGGTCAGTTCCATCTGGAGAAGATCCGGCTTGTCTGTTTCGACCCTGCAGATGATCTGCTTTTCCGTGCGGAACATGACTCTGGCAAAAAAGCCATCGCCCACCTTATCGTAGACCCGCCCGGCAGAATAAGTCCCCTGGATGACGGTAAAACTCGAATTGGCGACATAACCGACCGTGCCGAGGATGGGAAGGATCGCCCGGATCGCTTCCTGATCGACCTGATTGCCCGGTTCTTTTTCGCAGTAGATGAGCCCTCCCAGAACGAAGGGTTCCATTCCAAAATAATGATTCATTCCGCTGATGGTTATATACATCTGATCTGTCATATCCTTCACCTCACTCATAGCTTATCAAGTTGAATGGACATCTTTTTGGATGTATAATTTCGAATAAACATTCAACATCACAGAACGCACGGGAGGAAATGAAATGCCGACAAGAGAAGAAGCCTGGAACTTACTGAACCAGTATAATAAAACAGAAAGCCTGATAAAACATGCCCTGTCAGTGGAGGGTGTCATGCGCCACTTTGCCCGAAAATACGGCGAAGATGAGGAGCGGTGGGGCATCATCGGCCTGATCCATGATCTGGATTATGAAATGTATCCCGATCAGCACTGCACCAAGACCAAAGAGATCCTGGAAGCCAACCAGTGGCCGCAGGATCTGGTGCGAGCCGTCATGAGCCACGGCTATGGCCTGGTTACCGATGTCGAACCCGTCGAACAGGTCGAGAAAGTCCTCTACACCATCGATGAACTGACCGGACTGATCACAGCTGCGGCCTACATGCGTCCCAGCAAAAGCGTCATGGACATGGAAGTGAAATCCGTCATGAAAAAGTTCAAGACCCCTTCCTTCGCCGCCGGCGTGGATCGGGAGGTCATCCTCAAGGGCTGTGACATGCTGGATATGGATATCAGGGATGTCATCTCCGAATGCATCCTGGGCATGCGCGCCATCGCGCCTGCCATCGGCATGTGATCCTGCGCCGGACGCTGCCGGGCAGAGCACGGGTCCATCCGGAGATCTTTGTCCCCCAGAGAGTTTGGGATCCAGAGATTTCCGGATCGTTGCCAGGTCCGCCCCGCCATCCGGCTAATGCCTGCACATTGGACCCATGGGCTGAAATCCGGCCGCTCCGGCAAACATAAGCCGCTGAAAATGAAAGTCCCGGGACTTCTTTTTTTCAGCGGCTCCTGTTTTTATTCTGCTTATTTAATTTTCATCCAGTCCCAGACAGCGATCCTTAAAGATCAACGGCCTGAGGGGCAGCAACTCAGAATTTACTCTTCCGGATCGATCCCGCAGGTGTACTGATCCGGTTCCTGGCTTGCTTCGATTTTACTGATGAGATCGACGCGTTTGGCATGGCGTCCGCCTTCAAATTCAGCGTTCAGCCATTCTTCCACGATCATTTTGGCCAGATCAGGTCCAACCACCCTGGCTCCCATGCAGAGGATATTGGAGTTATTGTGCTGACGGGAAAGCTTTGCGGAGAATGGTTCAGAGCAGACCACCGCACGGATCCCTTTGACCTTGTTCGCAGAGATCGAGATGCCCACACCGGTTCCGCAGAACAGCATGCCCCGTTCGTATTCTCCCGCCGCCACTTTTTTCGCCACGATTTCCGCGTATACCGGGTAATCGGCCCGTTCGGATGAATGGGTCCCGAAATCTTCATATTCTACACCCAGTTCATCCAGATATTTCAGGATCTCAAGTTTGAATCCATAGGCTGCATGATCATTTCCAATTGCTAATTTCATATTCAATCTCCTCAGGGTCTGTCGTTTGCTACCATCTATTATATCACAGCAACATCAGGTGATTTCATTGGCAGGCATCCGATCCGTATCAGATCATCAGGACGCCCCCGGCTGCGTTGCGTCTGCCTTCCCGCCATGAAGGCCGGGGATCGGGTTCCCTTTATAAAATCCCGGAAAATTTAACACCTGTAAAGAAATTTCTGCTGCCATGAGGCGGCGGATCAGATAGAGTAGAGCACTGAGTTTGATGGACGACCCGTAAGGGTCGTCTATTCT
>CAYYVR010000035.1:0-19259 GCA_964475185.1 uncultured Clostridium sp.
ATGAAAAGCCGGTTCGAAACAACCTAAGCCCGTCCTTTTTTGATATTATAGAGGTAAGAAGATTTTTCTTCGCTTGAATCGTTAGAAAATATTTAAACCTTCTGTAAAACTGAAATTTAACAGCCCACAGAAATCACGGAATTGATTTCGCTTAGGAGAAAAAAATGGCAACTACAAATGAAAAAAAACAAAAAAAAGGTGAAAGCGCGGTGGTGGATCCCGCCTTTCTGTTCAACACGGGAGACAACTACCAGGCCTATCATTATCTGGGCGCTCACCGGGAAGGCAGCGGCTGGGTATTTCGCGTCTGGGCCCCCCGGGCGGCTCACGTTGAACTGACGGGGGAATTCAGCAACTGGGGCGCCCAGGAGATGGTGAAAGACGAAGCCACCGGGATCTGGGAAGGACGTGTTGACGAGGATGTGGAGGGCGCTCTCTACAAATACCGGATCTTCCATCATGATGGCACTGCGGTTTTAAAAGCCGATCCCTTTGCCTTCGCCAGCGAAGTCCGGCCGGGCACTGCTTCCCGGGTCGCCGAGCTCAAAGAATTCACATGGCGCGATACGACCTGGCTGCGTCAGCGGCGGGCCTTTAATCCCTACAAGAATCCAATGAGCATTTATGAGGTTCATCTGGGTTCGTGGATGCGTCATCCCGACGGAAGCTTCTACACGTACACTGAACTGAAAGACCGGCTCATTCCCTACGTCAGTGAAATGGGGTACACCCATATCGAGATCATGCCCATCATGGAGCATCCCAACGATGAATCCTGGGGCTATCAGGTCACCGGCTTCTTCTCCCCGACAAGCCGTTACGGAACCGCCGAAATGTTCCGCGAATTCGTGGATGCAGCCCACCAGGCGGGCATCGGCATCATTCTGGACTGGGTCCCCAGCCATTATGTGACGGATGAACACGGACTGCGCTACTTTGACGGAACGGCTACGTATGAGCACATGGACTATAATAAGGCCTTTAACGAGGGATGGGGGACCATGCACTTTGATTTTTCAAAGCACGAAGTCCAGAGTTTCCTGATCTCCAATGCCTACTACTACATCAATGAGTTCCATGTGGATGGCCTGAGACTGGATGCTGTGTCCTCCATGATCTACCTGGATTACGCCGGCAAAAGCTATATCCCCAATGAAGAAGGCGGCAATACGGACTTGCAGGCCCTTGATTTCCTCAAACGGCTCAACACCATCATTCGGACAGAGTTCCCTGGGGTCCTGATGATCGCAGAGGAATCCACCGCCTTTGAAAAAATGACGGATCCCATCGAGGAAGGCGGTCTTGGATTCCATTACAAGTGGAACATGGGCTGGATGAATGACATGATGAAGTATATGGAAATATTGCCGGAACACCGGGTGTTCAATCAGCGGCTGGTGAATTTCTCCTTCATGTATGCGTTCAAGGAAAAGTATGTTCTGCCGCTGTCCCACGATGAAGTGGTCCACGGCAAGAAATCTCTGGTGGAGAAAAATCCGCTGGATCTTTACAACAAGTTTGCCGGTTTCCGGCTGCTGATGAGCTACATGTATATGCATCCGGGCAAAAAGCTCAATTTCATGACCAATGACATTGCCCAGTGGATGGAATGGCGCTACTACACCGAACTGGAATGGGTGGGCCTGCAGAATGAAAAACATGCCGGTGCCCAGAACCTGATGCGTCAGCTCAATCACCTCTACCGGGAGGAACGCTGCCTCTATGAGAATGAGACCGAGGCGTCATCCATAGACATTCTGGATGTCGAAAATCCGCAGTGCCTGGTGAAATTCCTCCGCCGCGGGACGCGAAAAAAAGATTTCCTGGCCTGCGTCTTCAATTTTGATTTCAACCAGGTCGAAGGCGTCCGCATCGGGGTTCCCTATGAAGGCGTCTACGAAGAACTGATCAATACGGAACTCCAGGAATTCGGAGGCGCATGGAGCAAGACGCAGGGCCAGTTCGTGACCCAAAAAGGGGAGACCGACGGGATGCCCTTCTACATCGAAGTGATCAGTCCGTCGCTGTCGGGACTTATCATCCGGCCGGTCACTTTAAAAGGCGATCGCAGGAAATCATCCGCCGGTAAAAAATCGGCTGTGAAAACCGACAAATAATCCAGCCGGACCACCCGCCGGATCATAAGATAGAAAATTCTTTACACGTGGCATCCAACCGACAATTTGATACCACATATCCGACATCACAGAGCCAGCAGAATAACAAAACCATCTAACAGGTCGACGCAGTGCGTCAATGCCCCGTCCCTTGAAATGAGCACCCAAAATACGTCAGAAAGGATATGCTACCAGATACCGGCCAGCTCAGGGCCGGAGGATAGTTCGGCCCGCGGGCCGCCATCAGAGGGATCAAAACGGAGGCAGGGTAGCAGGTTATGAAATGAAGGAAATGCTCGCGATGATTCTGGCCGGAGGCCAGGGATCAAGATTGGGACCTTTGACCAGAAGACTGGCCAAACCGGCTGTTCCCTTTGGGGGAAAGTACCGGATCATTGATTTTGTTCTGTCAAACTGTGCCAATTCAGGGATCCGCAAAGTGGCGGTGCTGACCCAGTACCAGCCGCTGATCCTCAATGAGCACATTGGAAATGGAAGTCCCTGGGATCTGAACGGGCGGGATGCCGGGGTATCGATCCTCCAGCCCTTTGCCTCCGCCACGGAGGAAAAATGGTTCAAGGGAACCGCCCATGCCATCTATCAGAACCTCCCCTACATCGAATCGGTGGGGGCAGATTATATCCTGATCCTCTCCGGCGACCATGTCTACAAAATGAATTACGAAAAAATGCTGAGCTATCACAAGGAAAAGAATGCCAGCCTGACCATTGCGGTCATCGAAGTGCCCTGGGAGGAAGCCCCCCGGTTCGGCATCATGAACACCGATGAGAACATGATGATCAAGGAATTTGCCGAAAAACCCAAAGAGCCCAAAAGCAACCTGGCTTCCATGGGGATCTACATTTTCAGTTTTGATGCGTTGAAAAAGTATCTCACCATGAAGGACGAAAACGGCGACGGCATGATCGACTTCGGCCAGGACATCATCCCGCGGATGATCAATGATAAGCAGACGGTGGTCGCCTATCCCTTCAAAGGCTACTGGAAAGACGTCGGAACCATTGAGTCGCTCTGGGAATCCAATATGGACCTCATCGATCAGGAATCGGAACTGAACATACAGGACCAATCCTGGCGGATCTATTCCGTCAACCACACCATGCCTCCGCAGTATTTCACCCAGGACGCCGTCGTCCGGGAATCCCTTGTGGTAGAGGGCTGTATCGTCCGGGGCGAGGTCCGTCATTCGGTGCTCTCCATGGGCGTTAAAATCGGCAAGGGCACCGTGGTCACGGATTCCATCATCATGTCCAATACGGTGATCGGCGATAACTGTGTCATCAACAAAGCGCTGATCGGTGAAAACTGCATCATCGCTGACGGTCAGACGGTGGGCAACGGAGAAACCATCGAAGTCGTGGCGGAATCCAGCGTGGTAGGAGGTAATCAGTAATGGCTAACAAAAAGCGCATCCTCGGGTTGATCAATCTGGTCGAACCTGATTTTCAGATGAAATCCCTCACCGCCCATCGGCCGGTGGCGGCGATCCCCTTCGGGGGAAGATACCGGATCATCGATTTCGTTCTCTCCAATATGAGTGCAGCCGGGATCGATACCATCGGTATCTACCTTCAGGACAAGGAACGGTCCCTCATGGACCATATCCGGTCCGGACACCCCTGGGACATGGATCGCATGTCCGGCGGCATCTTCTATTTTTCGCCCCATTCCACACCGGATCTGACCTATGACATCAAGGGCGATATCATGAATTACTACAACAACATCGATATCCTGGACAAGTCCAATGCGGAATACGTCGTCATCGCCGGCTCCGCCATGGTGATGAACATCGACTTCAAGGAAGTTGTCGATGCCCATATCGAATCCAAGGCCGACGTCACGGTGGTCTATAAGAATTATGATTCAGCCGATCACTATTATGACAATGCCTATGTGCTCAATGCAGATGATGACGACAAGATCCGCTCCTTCGGCATCAAGATCGTCAAGCGCAGCAGCCAGAATGTAACAGACTTCACCAAGGTCTCCACGGAGATCTATGTTCTGAAAGTAAGCCTGCTCAAGGAACTCATCGAAGATGCAGTGTCCAACGGCGGGGCCATCTACATGCGGGAAGTGCTGCATGACGCGGCCCGGCTGTACCATTACCGGGGCTATGAATTCAAGGGCTACATCGCCTATATCTCATCCATCTATAATTACTACATCTCCAATATGGACCTGCTCAATGAGACCCACCTGATGAACCTGTTCTACGGTTCCACCCAGATTAATACGAAGATCCGCAATGAAAATCCATGTTACTACGGCCCGGAATCCAATGTCACAAACTCTCTCATCGCCAACGGCTGCGTCATCGAAGGAGAAGTCATCAATTCCATTCTCTTCCGCCGCGTCGTCGTTGAAAAGGGAGCACGCATCGAGAATTCGATCATCATGCAGAACGGAACCATCAAAGCCGGCTCTGAACTGAAAAACTGCATTGCAGACAAAAATGTCATTGTGTCCGAAGGTCAGATCATGTCAGGCACAGAAAAAAATCCGCTGGTACTGGTCAAAGATTCAGTGATCTAGAAAGGGGCCTGTATGAAAATATTATTCGCAACTTCGGAGTGTCATCCCTTCATCAAGACCGGGGGACTGGGCGATGTCGCCTGGTCCCTTCCCCGGGCGTTGAAGGAAGAGGGGATGGAGATCGCCGTTATTCTGCCCAAATACACCCAGATCCACGCCCGTTACCGGGACAAGATGAAACATGTCACCGAGTTTTCCGTGAACGTGTCCTATCGTCAGCAGTATTGCGGGGTGGACAGTCTGAAAATCGACGGCATCACCTATTATTTCATCGATAACATGTATTATTTTGACCGGGAAGGGGCCTACGGATACATCGATGACGGAGAACGGTTTTCGTTCTTTTCCCAGGCGGTCATCGAAGCCATGGAGAAAATCGGGTTCATCCCCGATGTCCTCCATGTCAATGACTGGCACACCGCCATCATCCCGCTGCTGCTCAAGGTCAAATATGCCTGGATCGAAGCTTACCGCGACATCAAAACCGTCCTGACGATCCATAACCTGAAGTTTCAGGGGATCTACCCCTTTCAGGCCCTGGGCGATCTCCTGTCCATCGGTGATTCCGTCATGGTGGATGAGGGCGTCGAGTATTACGGCAATGTCAACTACATGAAAGGCGGCATCAATTACGCCGACTGGGTGACCACCGTATCGCCGACCTACGCCCGTGAGATCAAATATCCCTTCTATGGTGAAGGACTGCATGGTCTCATGGCCCGGGTGGACTATAAACTCAGCGGGATCCTCAACGGCATCGACGTCCAGATGAACGATCCGGCCGCCGATGATCACATCCCCCATACCTATTCGGTCAAAGATCTCTCCGGAAAGGCGCTCTGCAAGGAAGAGCTGCAGGAGGAACTGGGGCTGCCACAGTCTGATGCTCCGCTCATCGGCATCATCTCCCGTTTGACAGATCAGAAGGGGTTTGATATTCTTTCAGTTGTCCTTGAAGAACTCCTGAATCAGGATCTTCAGATGGTGGTGGTCGGAACGGGTGAAAAACGCTATGAGGATATGTTCAATTATTTTGCCTGGAAGTATCCCGATAAGCTCTCCAGTCAGATCCGGTTCGATCTGGGCCTTGCACAGCGAGTCTATGCGGGCTGTGACATGATGATGGTCCCCTCTCAGTTTGAACCCTGCGGGCTCACCCAGATGGTCGCCATGCGCTACGGGACCGTGCCCATCGTCCGGGAGACCGGCGGTCTGGCCGATACGGTGACCCCGTTCAATGAATTTACCGGGAAAGGGCTTGGGTTCACCTTTGCCAATTATGATCCCGAAGACCTTAAGAATGCAGTATATCGTGCGCTGTATGTCTACAGGGATCGCAAAGATGCCTGGATGGATATCGTTCGGGCCGGCATGACGGCTGACCACAGCTGGATCCGCTCTGCCCGCGAATACGAGGCAATTTACCGCAATATTACAGGAATGGAGTAACAAATGATGCAATTAACGACACAACAGTTCAAGGATGACTTTAAACGGACACTTCTGAGGAAATTCCCCGTTGAACTGGAAGAGGCCTCCGACTATGAGCTCTATCAGACCCTGGGTTCACTGGTCAAGGAATATCAGGCCGAAAACTGGTCGAAAACACAGAAGAAATATAAGCAGTATCAAGAAAAGCAAGTCTATTATTTTTCCATTGAATTTCTCCTTGGACGCCTGCTGGGAAGCAATCTTCTGAATCTGGGCATCCGGTCCATCGCAGCCCAGGGCCTGAAAGAACTGGGCATCGAGCTGGAGAAAGTCGAAGCCTATGAAGTCGACCCCGGCCTGGGCAATGGCGGCCTGGGCCGTCTGGCGGCAGGCTTCATGGATTCCATGGCCTCCTCGGGGATCCCCGGGGGCGGCATGGGCATCCGCTACAAATATGGCCTGTTCCGGCAGAAGTTCGTCAACGGCTATCAGGTTGAACTGCCGGAGAATTGGCTGCGTGACGGCAATGTCTGGGAATACCGCCGCTCCGATGACGCCTGTACCGTAAAGTTTTACGGGGATGCCTGGATGGAGCCGCAGGCCGACGGATCCCTCCTGTGCCATCATACGGGCTATGAGGAAGTGCTGGCCGTGCCCTATGATACTGCGCTGATCGGCTTTGAAAACAAGACGGTGAACACACTGCGCCTGTGGTCGGCGGAGGAGCCCTATTCCACCACCGGCATCAATCCCAGTGATCCCACGGATTTCCACAAGGGACTGGAACGCAAGCGGAGCATCGAGTCGATCTCGGAGGCGCTGTATCCGGATGATTCCAATTATGAAGGACGGCTGCTCCGCCTGAAACAGGAATATTTCTTTGTGTCGGCCGGGGTCCAGGATATCGTCCGCAAGTACAAGGGACTGGGCGAGCCCATCGAGAACATCCATGAGTTCGTGGCCATCCACATCAACGACACGCATCCGGCCCTGTGCATTCCTGAATTCATGCGGATCCTTTTGGATGAAGAACGCCTGGAATGGGAAGAAGCCTGGGATATCACTCAGAAAACCATGAGTTACACCAACCATACGATCATGTCGGAGGCCCTTGAAAAATGGCCCTTGGATATGATGAAAAATCTTCTGCCGCGGATCTTCCTGATCATTGAGACCATCAATACCAACACCCGGATCAAACTGGAGAAAAAGGCCAAAAACTCCGCGCTGGTGGATGAAATGGCGGTGATCGGCCACGGTCAGGTGCGGATGGCGCATATGGCGATCTTCGGGAGCCATTCCGTCAACGGCGTGGCCAAGCTCCACACCGAACTGCTCATGAAACAGGAACTGAAGAATTTCTACAGTTTTTATCCCTATAAGTTCAATAACAAAACCAACGGCATCGCGCACCGCCGCTGGCTCATGCTGGCCAACGAAGAGCTGTCGGCCATGCTGGATGATACCATCGGGACCTCCTGGCGGCGCACACCCACAGATCTCAAGCTGTTCAAGGAATATAAACGGAACACGGAGATCCACGAACGGATCGAAGGGATCAAGCATCACAACAAGGAGCGCCTTGCCAGATACATCCTGGATGCCAATAAAATCACCGTGGATCCGTCCTCCATCTTCGACGTCCACATCAAACGGCTCCACGCTTACAAGCGTCAGCTGCTCAATGCACTGCACATCCTTCATCTGTATCATGAGATTCTGGAAAATCCCGGATTCACGATGCAGCCCCGGACCTTTATATTTGCCGCCAAAGCGGCGCCGGGCTATTTCTATGCCAAGCAGATCATCAAATTCATCAATGCTCTGGCCAAGCAGATCAATCACGATCCCCGGGTCAGGGGCCTGATCAAAGTCGTTTTCCTGGAAAACTACAGTGTCACGCTGGCTGAGAAGATCATTCCGGCAGCGGAAGTCTCTGAGCAGATCTCAACCACCACCAAGGAAGCCTCCGGCACCTCCAACATGAAATTCATGATGAACGGAGCCATTACCCTGGCGACTTTAGATGGAGCCAATGTCGAGATCCTGCGGGAAGTCGGGGATCCCAACATCGTCATCTTCGGACTCAATGAATCAGAAGTGCTGGAATACCACCGCCAGGGCGGATACATCTCCAGAGATGTTTACAATGCCAACCCTTACGTCAAGCGGGCCCTGGATTCCCTGACCAACGGGTTCATCCCGGGGATCCAGGCTGAAGGCTGGGACATCTTCAAGTCCCTGGTGGATTACAACGATGAATACTTCCTGCTCAAAGATTTTGATTCCTATCTGGAAGCGCAGCGCAAAATCAGCAACTTATACAGCGACCGCTTCGTCTGGAATAAAATGTCCATTGAAAACATCTCTTCCTCCGGGACTTTTTCTGCGGATAATACCGTTCGCCAGTATGCCGTGGGCATCTGGGGAACCAGAAGCTATGAGAGGTAGGAAGGAACGGGTCAGTGCAAGTTATGAGTGATCGAAATAATATCTATTTCAATTCCCATGATGAAACCTGCCGGTCACCGTTTGGGGCAGTGACCCCGGGTACGCCGATCAGACTTACCATTGATACAGGCTCCATCGGGAACGTTACCTGCTATCTGAATTACTATCATGAGGTCTCCGGCAGGAAAAATATCCAGACCCTGCTCATGGACAGCCAGGGGGGCCGTCATTCGGCCACTCTGGTCCCCGGGCAGAGCGGCCTGTATTTTTACTGGTTTTCCGTCAGCATCAACGGCCGGACGATCTTCTACGGCAACAGCCATGATGCCCTGGGCGGACTGGCAGTGGCCTATGACCATGAATACAGCATGCGTCCGTTTCAGATCACGGTCCACGAATATACCAGGCCGGCACCGGCATGGTACAAAAACGCAATTTTTTATCAGATTTTTCCGGATCGCTTCTTTAACGGCAATGAAGACGGCCACATTTCAAATCCCAAACCCGGCAGTTTCCTCTATGCAGACTGGTATGACTCACCGGTCTACTTTAAAAACCAGAAAGGGGAGATCGAACGCTGGGAGTTTTCCGGCGGAAACCTGGCCGGCATCCGCAAGAAAATCGATTATCTGAAATCGCTGGGCATCACCGGGATCTATCTGAACCCGGTCTTCGAAGCCCGCTCCAATCATCGCTACGACACCGGAGACTATCATAAAGTGGACCCCATGCTGGGGACCAATGAAGAGTTTTCCGAACTGATGTCGGAGCTTTCCGACCATGGCATCGGAGTGATCCTGGACGGAGTGTTCAATCACACCGGTTCCGATTCCAGGTACTTCAACGCAAGAGGCACCTATGATACGCTGGGCGCTGCGCAGAGCCCAGCATCACCCTACCGGGACTGGTATATGTTCCGAAACTACCCCTCGAGCTACGAATGCTGGTGGGGCGTCACGGACCTGCCCAATGTGGATGAAAATCAACCCAGTTACCAGCACTTCATCATGAACGAAAAAGACGGCGTCGTCCCTTACTGGCTCCGCCATGGCGCCCTGGGCTGGCGGCTGGACGTGGCGGATGAACTGCCCGATTTCTTTATCCGGGGCATCCGTGAATCCATGGATCAGCTGGAAAATGCCGAGGACCTGATCCTCATCGGCGAAGTCTGGGAAGATGCTTCCAACAAGATCGCCTATTCGGCCCGCCGGGAATATCTTCTGGGCAATGAACTGCACGGGGTCATGAACTACCCCTTCAAAGATGCCATTATCAAATTTCTGACCCGGCAGATCCGGGCCGAGGATATTTACCGGATACTGATGTCCCTCAAAGAAAATTATCCCAGGGAGGCATTTTATGCCAACCTGAATTCCCTGGGGACCCATGATACACGCAGGATCCGAACGGAATTCAACAGCAATGCCCTGCTCCGCATGGGGGTACACATGCTGATGACCCTTCCCGGCGTTCCCTGCATCTACTACGGAGACGAAGCCGGCCTCACCGGAGAACGCGATCCCTATAACCGTGCCACCTATCCCTGGGGCAGGGAGGATCAGGCGGTGATGACAATGTATAAAACCGCCATCGAACTTCGCCGCAGTGATGCGGTCTTTACAACAGGAGACTTCTTTCCCTTCTTCCAGGGGGATCTGTTCGGCTACCTGCGCACGGAAGGGCACAACATCCATTTGATGGCCTTCAATCCAACGGACCATACCATCGAGGCGGATCTCCGACTGCCACAGGTGGCTCATCGGATGAAGCTGGAAGTTCCGGCCAGGGATCTGATCCATCTGAACTGGAACGATTCCGGAATTCAGACCTGACAGCAAGCGCAAATGAAATCAGACAATCAAAAATGAAGTCAGACACGGAAAAATGAACCAAATCATTGAATAATCAGCGAAAAACAATGGATCGATCCAATTGTTTTTCGCTTTCAGTTTGTCAACGATTTATAAACAGTCTAATCTTAAAACTCAATATGTTATAATCAACATAGTAAGTAATTATGGGTCAACCATGAAAACAAATAAATTCACATGCAGAAAGGTGGTCATTGATCAATGGATTATTTGGAAAAAGCAAAAGCGGTGGAGGATTATATCATCTCATTTCGACGGGAACTGCACGCAACTCCGGAGCTCAGCGGCAAAGAATTAGAAACACAGAAGAAAATCATGGCTGAGCTGGATCAGCTGAACATTCCCTATCGGAAAGCGGGTGCCACGTCCCTGATCGCCACACTCAAAGGCGGCAAGCCCGGTAAAACGGTTGCCCTGCGCGGCGACATCGATGCGCTCCCCATCCGGGAAGAATCCGGGGTGGAATTCTCTTCAAAGAACGAAGGTGTCATGCATGCCTGCGGACATGATGCGCATACTTCCATGCTGCTGGGCGCAGCCAAGATCCTCAATGAAATGAAGGACGAGATCCCCGGGGAGATCCGATTCTTCTTCCAGGAGGGCGAAGAAACCTTCTCCGGTGCCAAAAAGATCGTGGCAGAGGGCGGAATGGACGGCGTGGATGCAGCGTTCGGAATGCATGGCATGCCCCATCTGAAGGTCGGCGAGGCAAGCATCCAGAGCGGTTACCGCATGGCTGGCTGCGATACGATCTATGTCAAGTTTGAAGGCGTCTCCGGCCACGGTTCCATGCCACATCTGGCCAAAGACACCATCCATGCCGCGGCGCTGTTCACCGTGGATCTGCAGTCCATCATTACAAAAAACAACAATGCCCAGGATCCGCTGGTGCTTTCCGTGGGCCGGTTCCACGGCGGTACCAAAGCCAACGTCATTGCAAAGTTCACCGAACTGGATATCACCATGCGCTATTTCACACCGGAATCCCGGCAGATCGCCCATGACGCGATCCGCCGCCATGCCAAGGCCATTGCTGATGCCTGGGAAATGAAAGTGGATGTTGAGATCGAAGAGAGTGCACTGAGTCTTTACAATGATCCGGAACTGACGGAACTGGCAAGAGCATCCTTCGTCAAGATCGCCGGAGAAGAGGGGCTTCAGGATATGGCAAAACTGATGGGATCTGAAGATATGCCTTATTACTTCCAGAAGGCACCCGGTGTCTATGCGCTGCTGGGCTACAAGAATGAAGCCATCGACGCGGTATACTTCCCGCATCATGAAAAATTCAAAATCGATGAGGACTACATGAAGTACGGTACAGCGCTCCATGTCCAGTTTGCCCTGGATTTCCTCAATCGCTGATCTGCACAGCAGACGAATTGAATCGATCCGATTGAATCGATCCGATCCAACGGGAAAGGGACAGGCCTCGGCCTGTCCCTTTCCCGTAAGCTTCGCAGGGAAAAATCGGCTCTTAAAATATCCAAAGAAAAACAGCATCTGTTGTTGCGCAGAGGCTGTTTTTGACCGATGTGTTCCATTGGTTTTGGGTTTCAGTACAGACGAAAAACAGTCCGGAAGGGGACCGTTTAAAACGCCCGCCATTCTTGGGTGACATCGTCATGGGTTTGCAGTCCCGTAAGGGCAACGGCGCGAAAGATGAATTCACAGAGATCTTCCCGCTCCATGGATTCAATGAAATCATCATGATTTTCATTGAGTTCATTCAGGCGCCGATCCGTTCGGATCCTACAGCCGGGGAGGGGTTCAGAAATTGGACCGGTTGATGACTTTCTGGTTTTCACGGTCCCCGGACTGTTTTTTCTTTTTCAGCAATTCATCCCGGCTGGCCCGAAGTTCGGCCTGCCTTTTTTTTGACCGCCGCATCAGGTTGACGGTGCGGATCATCAGAATGATGCTGCCCAGGAAAAATAAGACCAGACCGATTCGGATCGCCCAGGCCAGGACTTTATCCAGGGTCGATTCCGGAGCTTCAGGGGCCGTTGCTTCCGCCAGATTCACCGACTGATTGGCCAGTAAGTCAACGGTGGCAATGACCTTATCCCGTACTACGACTTCGGCACTGCCCATCAGCTGATCTTTTTCGATTTGATCATCAGGAAACTCCAAAGGGATCAGATTCAGGGAGAAATCCGGTTTGACGACGGATGCGCTGATCAGATGATAAACATCTCTTTGTGCGCGGAGTTCCAATGGCTCGCCATCCAGCAAAGGCATGGAGGAAATGACTTCATCTTTCTGGATCAGGAGCACCGCTTTGAAATGACGGAAGGCCCAGTCAAAGAGGGTCTTGGCATGTTCAAAGTTCTCCTGAGATGACAATGCGCCGCCCAGTGCAACGATAAATAATCCCTGATTGGTCCGGGCTGCACCGATATAGCTGTTGTTTTGCGGCAATTCAGTGCTTCCGGGTGCGTACTGACCGGCAATGAGTTCGGCCATGTAAAAATCAGAATCGATGTTGAACTGGAGATTTGAATTCACGATGGTCCGGGGTTCCGGCACCATGTTATTGGGGACAAAGGCAAGCTCCGGCTGTGCATTGAGTTCAGCCAAAACAGGGTTTTCCAGAAACTTCTGCATGACCCGGCTCATATCCCGGGCGGTGGTATGGTCTGTCAAAGTAGCACCAGACAGATAAGTGGTGATGACTGTTTTTGCCAGACCCAGTTCGCTGATTTTTTCCTGGATCTTCTGCAGAAAAGCAGCATCGCTTTCAAAAATCTCAGACAGTGCCACCACGGCATCCTGGGATTGTGCCATGAGGACAGCGCTGAGCAGCTGGCGCACCGCCAGCCGTTCGCCGTCTTTCAGCCCCACCTCGCCCGAATCTCCGTTGATCTGAGTGGTCATTCGCTGGGCTTCACCGGTGATCAGTATATTATCATCCGGATTTTTCTCATCGAGGACCACCATGGAGATCAAAAGAGGCAGAATGGTCTCCGTGCTGATATATTCATCCGGCTGTTTTGCATAAAGCTCGGTACCCGTCCGGGCATCCATGACAAAAATGGATTTGGCATGGACCGCCGGGATCGCCGGGATCTCTTCGATGGCCTGGACCTCCACAGCTGAGAACGGATTGATCAAAGTCAGCAGCAGCGTCAGGATCAGTACTGCAGTCCACAGTTTATATGAGATTGGATGGTGATCCGTTTTGAACATTCAGAACCTCCCTGCTGATAACCGGCAAAACCGGATGCCCACTTCAGTGGGTATGTATCAGAATTCGAATATCACCTTAAATTATAGCAAAACCCCAATGAAATAACTATCATAACCTGACCTGAAGGGGTCCTGAAGGGGCAAAGAAGAAGCAGGCAGGCCAAGGGAGGGGCAGATAGTCTTAGACAAAGCGATGACAGTTATGAAATCAGCCGATGAGTGATCTAATCCATCAGCAATCTAATCCATCAGCGATCCACCTTCTGAGATCCGATCCATCAGATGGGCTGCTTTCTCTTCAGCAATCGGCAGATTTTCAGGCCATTCAGGCGGGAGGCAAATATGCGGTTAGGATCACTGGAATATGAAAAGCCCGCCTTTCTCAGGGAAAGTCGGGCTTGCAGCAGAGGTTACCTAGATGATGAAGTTTTTTTGGGTAAACTGAAAGAGCGTTCCGTTCATTTTTATTTGTTCCTCATTATGGGAGGGGCTTCAGTATCAGGGCATCGATGAGCAGAGGAATATCCTCCGGGGGGCTGTTTTTATCAAGGGTCAGGGAAATATAACGATCCTGCAGTAAAAGCGTGACGACTCTGCCGTTGTCGGGTTCCTGGATAAAATAAGGCACATCTGCATGTGTCTGGGTTGCCGCACCCGTCTTTCCAAGGTCTTCTTCAAATGCCGCCTTACTGTTGTTGAACTCATGGAGCGTTACAATGATGCGATCCAGATCACCCGCTTTTAGATAGTTCGTTTTTACGGTATATTCGCCGAGGTCGATCCGGTCCAGCTTGGCGTTGAAACGATCCGGGTCCAGCATTGCGATCTCAGTGATGTCATCAAAATAGGCATCGGTGCTATTTGCCATGGCATCCAGGACGGTCTCCATGTCCTCGTAATAAAGATCCGCCCTGGTCTGAGTCGGACTGGTGGCGGTGCATCCGGTGATCATCAGGCTGCAAAGTAAGACGGTCCAGAGTTTTTTCATCATGATTCCCCCTTTGAAATGGATCTTTAACCAACGGTTTGCCAATGGGTTGACGCTGCAATGGCAGGTGGTGACGGTGCGATGAGCGCAGCTGTTAGATTTAATATATAGCAATATAATTATTTTTTGGTTACAAAAAAAACAACCTGTTTAAGCAGAATTTTAAACGGGGAAAAGCCGATCCGCCGGGGATTTCGTTTTGAATGGATGCAGATCAACCCATGTCTGATCCGGACCGGCTCGACAGCGGGATCGGATCGACAGCGGGATCGGATCTCCGCTGGATCCCGGAAGTTCTTTGTTTTTGCTCTGAACTGTTTTTAGTGTCAGCCCGGTCAAAATAATAAAATGCGTGGGTTGCGGCCCCCATTGTATGAAACCTGAGGGATGACTGCACAATCATGACGGGGGATCCAATATGAGGAGAATGTTTCAATGCAGAACAGGACAAAGAAGCGGCATCGAGGGGGTGATCAGACTGGTGATTCTGATCGATCTGATCTTCGCCTTTTCACTGAGCGGGTGCCGGGTGGCGGGGGGGAGCGGTGAGATCCAAATCGTGACCCGGACCCAGACACAGGGCCAGGATCCACAGATCATCCTGACGGCACCGGCCCATGAAGTTCAGACACAGGCAGCGGCATCCCGGGCGGAATTCATCGTCTGTGAGATCAAAGGTCAGATCGCATCACCGGGGATCTATGATCTGGCCAGGGGAAGCCGGGTCTCTGATCTGATCCTGCGCTCAGGCGGGGTGCTGGATTCAGGCACTCTGGACTGGGTCAATCAGGCCAGAGTCCTGACCGACGGCGAGGTCGTCGTGATCCCGCCGAAAGGAATCACCCGGGCAGAGTATGATGCCATGCAGCTGCCCGCTCCAGTTCCGGATCCGGCGTATACAGTGGATCCCGGCATGAGCGGTCCCGCCGGCCCGGTCAACATTAACACAGCCAGCAGCACAGAATTGGAAACTGTTCCGGGGATCGGACCGGTCACAGCGCAGAACATCATCGATTACCGGACCGCCAACGGACCCTTTGCGGTGCTGGAGGATCTCAAAAAAGTGGACCGGATCGGACCGAAGACCTTCGAGAAGCTCAAACCGCACCTTTGCATCGGCCCATGAGCAAAGGAGCGCAGGGGTGAAATGGTCGCTGTTCCATTGCCGGATTCATGGAAGTTCATCAATCGCAGCGATAGTCCGAATAGAGGAACCAGGGGAGTTCGCCGGACCCGGCGAAGGTCAGCGGATCAGCAGGAGAGTACCTCGGGAAAAATCACCGGGGATATCCATCGTATCGATATAACAGTCTGAAAAACATGGATTCAGCGAATCAGGTGTAGAATATAATCAGAACTTAATTCGAAGAATAAGGAGAACCAGGATGAAACATGTGACTGATTATCGCAACCTGTCTATTTACAGTATTTTCCCAAGGAATTTTTCCGGGGAGGGGACTTTCCAGGCCATCCTGCCCCAACTGGACCGCATCCGCGACATGGGCTTTGAAGCGATCTGGCTGATGCCGATCCACCCCATCGGCGAGCTCAATCGCAAAGGAACGATGGGCTCACCCTATGCCATCAAAGACTACTATGCCATCGATCCGGCTTATGGGACGGAGGAAGACTTTCGGGAACTGGTCCGGGCTGCCCACACAGCGGGACTGAAAGTCCTCAATGACATCGTATTTCATCATACGGCCTGGGATTCCGTCCTGATGCAGGAACATCCTGAGTGGTTTTACCATAAAGCCGATGGCAGCATCGGGAATAAAGTCGGAGACTGGAGTGATATCGCAGACCTTGATTTTTCCAATGCCGGGCTTCGGGAGTACCTGATGGGAGCCCTGGCCTATCTGGCCGGGTTCGGCATCGACGGATTCCGCTGCGACGTGGCACCCCTTGTGCCCATCGATTTCTGGGTCCAGGCCAGAGAATATCTGGAGGAACGGGGCTTTGACCTGATCTGGCTTTCAGAGACCATCGAACCCGACTTTATCCGCCAGATCCGCCGCATGTGCCACCGGGCCCACAGTGATGGCGAAATGTATGAAGCATTCGATATTCTTTATGATTATGACCTGTATCCGGAGTTGAAAGCCTTTCTCTCAGGGGAATTGCCAATGGCTGAATATCTCAAAGGGTACAGCCGGCAGGAATGGATCCTGCCTGCCCACTTTGTGAAACTGAGATTCGCAGAAAACCATGATCAGGTCCGGCTGCGGGCATTGATCCCGGATCCGGACCGCCGGATCAATATGACGGCCTTTCTCATGTTCCTGAAGGGAGCCTGGCTCTTCTACAATGGACAGGAGACCACTGCGGACCATTTGCCCGATCTGTTTGAAAAAGATCCCGTTCAATGGACCTATGATGAGGCAATGATCGAACTTCAGCGGAATTTCAATCGAATCAAAAAAATGGACTTTATGCGGGACGGATTCTTTGAGATCGAAGCGGTTTCCGATCAAATCGCAGGAATCACCTATGACTGGGAGGACGAGCAGATCACAGGCCTCTTTTGGATCGGACGGGGTCCCCTGCTGGAAGTTCCCGAACTTCCCCGGGGCAGCAAAATGATTTACGAGGGCGGGCTGACCCAACCTCATAATAATTTTCAGCTGCCAATAGTATATTCGCAAAAAAAATAGTAATGCATGGGTTTATCATCAATAAACAGGAGGATCTCTGCTTTTTAATTGAATATCCGATAAAAAAGATCCTTTTCAAAAAAAATGAAAGAGTGTTACCATTGAAAGTATCAAACATAAAGTGAGCTGATTGTGATGCGATTTGGGATCTATCTGAAAGGCGGGGGCGCCAAAGGGGCGTTTCAGGCGGGCGTTCTCTGCGCGCTCTGGCAAAGAGGCGTGACTTATTCCGTGGTTGCCGGGACCTCCATCGGCGCCGTGAACGGCTGGTATGTCCTCCATGAAGCCTATAAAGAACTGGAAGACCTGTATTTGAATATGGCACAAGAATATACCGGCATGACATTTTCGGGCAAAGTCATCGACCATTCCTTTTTAATGGACCACCTGAAGCAAATCCAGGGTCCCCAAAATGAAAAGATCGATGCCTTCTATGTCAATTATGTGCAGGTCAACGATGGACAGATCCGGGAGGTCACGGAAGATCTCAGGGGGATGGAATCCTCCGCTGCCCTGGAGCGAATCGCCTGGAGCTCGCTGCTGCCCTATAATCATCAGCCCATGGATCACCATGAGTTCAAGGCCTATGCCCAGTCCACCGATCTGAGCATCAAATTCAAAGAGGATCTGGCCGACCATGTCTATGACGGACTCCACCTCGACGGCGGCATGATCAATAATCATCTGATCCGCCAGGTTTTCGATCATCCTTCAGATCGGATCATCGTCATCGGCTACAACGGGACCCGGGATGAATATTGCACAGCCATCGGGGATCTGCCGGTATCGGACCGGGTACAGATCATTTATATTGCGGCAGATGAACCCTTTGAGGTCTCCGATACTTATAATTTCTCACCGGAGTTTCTGAAGACCCGCTTTCAGCAAGGGTATCAGAAGGGATTGAACTATCCCCTGATCAAGCTGATCAGCCGGTAGATCATCCGCAGTACCGGGTTTCCTGCATCGATGGCGAGACTCGGCCATCAGGGACCCATCCACCGCGATCCGGTGACCGGAGGATTTGGATCTGCCGGTCCGAATGTTAACTTGAACAAGAACCACATCAAAAAATCACATCAAAAAAATCAGGAAGGCAGCCGGATCATCAGGGATCTGGCTGCCTTCTTCGGCTTTGCGCAGGGGCGGATCCTCAATCCTCATCGAAGGACGCCGCTTCTTCCGGGAAATAAGCCGGAAAGATTTTTTTCAGGGTCGCACCGATCTCCCCGTTGATCTCGGTGACGCCGCTGGAGAAGGCGTAGGGCGTGGGATCCCGGTTGATGATGATGACGGGGAGCTGTTTTTCCAGGAACAGAGTGGGCAGGTGCGCTGCCGGATAAACCAGCAGGGAGGTGCCCAGGACCAGGAGAAGATCAGCCTGATCGGCTGCCAGCCAGGCGTCAGCGATGTGGGGGACACTCTCATCGAAGAGGACGACATCGGGCCGGATGATCCCGCCGCAGGTGCAGTGGGGAGAGGTCCCGGGCTGCATCATCAGCGCTGCGTCATAGGGCTGCCCGCACTTGTCACAGTACCATCGTTTCAGCGTGCCGTGAAGTTCAATGACCTGTCTGGATCCGGCCTCCAGATGGAGGGAATCGATGTTCTGGGTGATGACGCCCTGGATCCGGCCTTCGTCTTCCAGCTTTGCCAACAGCCGGTAGCTGTCATCGGGCAGGATCCCGGTGCAGTTGAGACGGCTCCGCAGATATTCATAAAACAGTTCGGTGTCATTGAGATAGAAGCTATGGGATAATATGGTCTCAGGGTTATGACCATGGAAATCAACACTGTAGAGGCCGTTTTTCGAGCGAAAATCCGGGATCCCGGCTTCTGTGGACAATCCGGCACCGGACATGACAAGGATCCGCGAAGCGTTCTCCAGTTGGGTTTTGGCTCTTTCGATAAATTTATCTTTCAAGTTAACACCGCCTTTTCTCTATTATACCAAATGGCCTGTGGGACCCATCCTGGATGGACTTTAAACGCCGCTCTC
>CAYYVR010000036.1:0-4624 GCA_964475185.1 uncultured Clostridium sp.
TTTGGGGAGCTGCGATCGAAAAAGTAATTACTCAGCCAGATCAAAAAATTGTGTTCATTTTTAAAGGTAGTCTAAACATTTCTAGTCCAAATCTTATAGTCCACCTAAATTCCAGAATATTTTGAGCAGACTGTTCCGGTTCGATTCCAATTGCATTCAGGATTGTTTTCTGCGTCAAGGGCTGGAGAAAGCTGCAACCCTTGCTCTGGAGTCAGAACCCCTGTTTAACCAAAATCGATAACTGATCGCAGCAAAAAGACCGCTCCTTGCCGCTTTGAGGGCAGGAAGGCGGTCTTTCGATCGGGCCATTCAGGCAGTCTGCTCAGATGGATCGATTTTTTACTTCGCTGAATACTGGCTTATTGGGATCAGGCTTTATCGTCACAGCCAAGAACGTTCTTGATCTTGTGTGCGACCAAACTCTTGATGGCGCTGCGAGCTGGAGCGAGGTATTGACGCGGATCAAAGTGGCTTGGATTTTCAGCCAGGTACTTACGGATCGTACCGGTCATGGCCAGGCGCAGGTCCGAATCAATGTTGATCTTGCAGACGGCCATGCTGGCAGCCTGACGGAGCATCTCTTCCGGAATGCCGATGGCATTCGGCATGTTGCCGCCGAACTGGTTGATCATTTGAACATATTCCGGGATGACGGAGCTGGCCCCGTGCAGAACGATCGGGAAGCCAGGAAGGCGCTTCTCGACTTCTTCGAGAATGTCAAAGCGCAGCTGCGGCTTCACGCCCGGCTTGAACTTGAAAGCACCGTGGCTCGTGCCGATGGCGATCGCCAGCGAGTCGCATCCCGTACGGGTGACGAAGTCATAAACCTGATCCGGGTTGGTATAGGAGGCATCCTCAGCAGACACGTTGACCGCGTCCTCGATGCCGGCCAGACGGCCCAGTTCTCCCTCGACGGTGACATTGTACTTGTGGGCGTAGTCGACAACGCGCTTGGTCAGTTCGACGTTTTCTTCATAGTCGTGATGGGAGCCGTCAATCATGACGGATGTAAAACCACCGTCGATGCAGCTCTTGCACAGCTCAAACGTATCACCATGATCCAGGTGAAGGGCGATGGGAAGCCCTGTCTCAATGACCGCTGCCTCAACCAGCTTCATCAGGTAGGTGTGGTTGGCATACTTCCTGGCACCAGACGAGACCTGGAGGATCAGGGGTGCGTTGAGTTCCTTGGCGGCTTCGGTGATTCCCTGGATGATCTCCATGTTGTTGACGTTGAACGCACCGAGCGCATACCCGCCGGCATAAGCCTTTTTAAACAGTTCAGTCGTGTTGACTAATGGCATAACAGTCCTCTCCTTCTACTTACCGGATCGTTACCGGTTCCGTGTGATCAGCAAATATTTCCCGAATACAAATAGTTCTTTTAACATCATTCTAAGGTTCTTTGCATCGCGCGTCAACGCAAATCTGCTCAGCCACACAAGTTGAACACATCAATTCCTTTTCCTTGGAGGCGGTAACCGACTTTTTGTTACGATTCAGTCAACCCTGTCACTCAACCAAACAGCAACTGAAGCCCCTTACCCGACAATGCTGATCTGAAGGCATCACAAGTGTTGATGCCTTGCTTCTGGGCGGTACCAATCTGATGCATCACATTCTTTGCAGTGTATTTGTTTGATCAGGCGAAATTTAGCGTATAATTTAGTGGGAACTACAGAATCAAAACTTTGCCCATGGAGGAGTACATCATGAGTCTGTTTGAAGTTGGAATGCTGGTCTGTTTCGGTCTTGCCTGGCCCCTTAATATCTATAAGTCACTGACCTCCCGCAGTACTGGTGGAAAAAGCGTCTTTTTCCTGCTGGTGGTGTGGACCGGATATATATTCGGGATCATCCATAAGGTGTTTTACAGCAATGACCTGGTGTTATGGCTCTATGTACTGAATCTCATCATGGTAAGCATTGATATAGCTTTATTTTTCAAGAATCGAAAACTGGAATTGTCCGGCAAACCAGAGTCAGTGTAAGAGAAATGTGTCACTTTTTTTCTGTCCCTTTTTTCTTTCCAAAAAGTGTATAATTAAACTACAATAAATGCTGTTATTTTGTTTTCCCGCTTCGGAGAAACAAAAAAGACCACATTCATCGGATCCCATGATTGGATCCCCTTGCTCCGCGATCACATGAATGGAGGTTAATCATGATACATGAAGTCATCCAGCAGCAGGGCAAAGGCCTCATGGAGGCTTTCAACACCAACTATCCAGAACTATTCCTCAAAGACCTGGCAGAGGATATTATTCTGACTTCCCCCCATGGGAAGTTTCAGGGCAAAGAGGAGGTCGACTTCTGCATCGGCTGGCTCATGAACCGTGTCAGAGAAATCAGGGTGGAGCTCACCGGCATCGGCATCATCGCTGAAGGCCATAAGGCCGTCTGTGAATATGATTTTTCCGGGATCACCTATGGCAAACCAGTCAGCTATCACAATTTCATTGCCATCGAATTGAGCGAGAATGAGAGAATCCGGGAGATCCGCATCCTGTTCGACCGGCTGGATGTGGCACTGCAGACCGCCGATGAAAAAACACTGGAGACCATCCGTTCCCTGGTGCATGACATGGATTCAGGGCTGCAGATCGAACCCAGTGAGACCAAATGAACTAAATGGAGATCAGAAACTGCACTTCAGACCAAAGGGATCCTGGTGAATTCAGATCCGGCGAGCCGACGAATGAAACAAAGCTGATTGGGCCCGCAGATCAGCTTTTATTTTGACAGTTCACGCACTGACAACGGTCGGTCCGCCTTTCAACAGCAAGTCCCTGGATCTGTCCTGCAGGCAGCCATCGGGTTCCCCGGCGGGTCGTCCCGACTGCTGCGTAAGGATCTGCTGCCAGCAGATTATCGATTCACAAAGGAGACAAAGGAGTTGAATGAATCGTTGAGATCATCAAAAGAACGACATTACAGTCTGCTGGTGCTCCTGGCCGCGATGCTCTGGGGAACGACGGGTACCGCTCAGTCCTTTGCACCAGCCGGCACATCCCCGCTTTCCCTTGGTTCGGTCCGGCTGGCCATTGGCGGGGCTGCCCTTCTGCTGTACTCCCTCCTGCGGGGATCTGAGATCAAAAAGGAGCTGTGGCTGCGCCCGGCCGTCCTTTTATCGGCTCTGGCCATGGCAGCCTATCAGCTGTTTTTCTTTGCCGGTGTTCTGAAAACAGGCGTGGCCGCCGGGACCATGGTGACCATCGGCTCCTCCCCCATTTTTGCCGGTGGTCTGGCTTTCTTCTTCAGCGGAGAACGGCCGAAGCTTCGCTGGATCCTGGCCACCCTGATTTCCATCCTGGGCTGTATCCTGCTCATCGGCGGCGGCAGCCAGATCCACCTCAATGGCCTGGGCATCGTCCTGAATTTAAGCGCCGGTTTTTCCTATGCGCTGTATGCGGCACTCAGCAAAGACCTTTTAGCCCATCACTCGCCGGAGGCAGTCACCGGTACGATCTTTTCAGTGGGGGCACTGCTTTTGTCCCCGTTTCTGTTCTTTTATGATCTGAGCTGGCTGAGAGACCTCTCCGGGCTCGGCGCAGCATTGCATCTGGGCCTTGTAGCCACCGCACTGGCCTATATTCTGTTCTCCCACGGCCTGGCCCATATCTCATTCTCCAAAGCCGTGACGCTGACTTTGGGAGAACCGCTGACAGCGGCGGCGCTGGGTATTTTCCTTTTGAGGGAAGAGCTGTCGGCCCTGTCGGGTCTGGGGATGCTGCTCGTATTTTCGGGGCTGCTGATCCTCACCGTGGGGCCGGCGAAGGAAAGTCCTGATCCCCTGTAAATACCGTATTTTGAGGAGGCCTTGCCATGAATGATTCGATGAATGACCTGATCGGCGATTACACCCGTCTCATCCGGGACGGCAGGATCCGGGAAGCGTTCCGGCGGATCCTTTCCTTCATGAGTACTCTGAAGACCCGACTGGAGAAACAGCATCCCGACCATGCGATCGGTGCATTATATGCCGGCACCATGGACATGACCTGCTTTTCCTTTACTCCGCCGGCTCTGCGGCAGAGAAACCTCAAAATCGTCCTGGTCTATCTCCATGGCGAAAATCGTTTTGAAGCCTGGCTTGGGGGCGCCAACCGACGGATCCAGGCCCAGTGGATCCAGTCCCTTTCCGGCAAAGTTGCTGCACCGTATCATCTGTCTGAAGTCAGCCCCGGCGTGGATTCCATCCTGGCACTGCGATTAGCGCCATCCCCGGATTTTGATCACCCCGGCAAACTGATGAACCAGCTGGAAGAGACTCTCTTCACCTTCAGCAATGACATGATCCGCCTGATTGAACCCCATCCTTCTGACGCTCCCGAGTTCACCCCAGATTCAGATTGATTTCGTCGAAACCCGCCTGACCAGGTGGACCGATGGGTCTTCCCAGGAGAATAGAATATGCCCTGAAAAAGTGCACTGCGGCGCCTTTTTTCAGGGCATATTTATTTTCTTTCCAAGAATGATCCCTAACAGATGCACGGGGCGCTCTGTCATACGGACTGCTCCATGCCCAACGAGGCAGGAATTCTTCTCATGATTCACGAACCGACCCTGTCACGGTCTCTTTTCCCTTAAGGATCATGACGCCATTGACCACCAAATAGAGGGC
>CAYYVR010000036.1:4724-11925 GCA_964475185.1 uncultured Clostridium sp.
GCGATGGATTGATGCCCAGGTTACTACCACCCGTTCCCGTCCTCTGTGATGTTACAGCGACTGCGTCTTGCTCTTCAGCAGGTCACGCACTTTGCCTTCGTCATGGACCCCCGTCAGAATAATGAGATGATCCGACGCCCGGACCAGCGTGGTGCCATTGGGCGTGATATCCCTTCCATGCCGGCGCACAGCGATCACGAGACTGCCGGATGGAAGGTTCAGTTCACTGAGCGGCTGATTCTCAATGACGGAGCCATGATGGACCACCAGCTCCACAGTTATTTTACGAGGGTCATCCGCCTCTGTGAGCTTTCCCTGATTTTTCAGCTGAAGTTCCAGAAGAGATTCATACACCGGCGTGCTTTTCAGCAAATCAGCCGTGATGAAGGCAACGATCGACACTGCCGTCAGCGGCAAAAGATGGCTGAAGGAGCCGGTCATTTCCGTCAGAAGTACAATGCCGGTGATGGGCGCCCTGACAATGGCGGTGAAAAACCCTGCCATGGCCAGAACAATGAAATTCCCATATAGCTGGGGATCCAGTCCGAGGTTTAAAATGGCAGTCTGTCCGAAAATGGCGCCTGCCAGCCCGCCCATGACAAGGAGCGGAAAAAAGATACCGCCCGGCGCGCCGGATCCGAAACTGATCATCGAAAACAGAAACTTGATGACCAGAACGAGAACGAGCCATTGCAGGGATTCACTGCCGTTCATGGCTTCAATGATATGATCGCCTCCGCCCAGAACGACGGGAAATGTCAGACCCAGGATCCCGGCCGCAAGAAATGGGATCGCGTTTTTCAGATGAATATTGAAGCCGGCTATTTTTTTGTAAATCGCCATGGATCGGATCAGAATGAAATTATAGAATACGCCGGCCAGGCCGACCAGGATCCCCAGCAGCAAGATCAGCCAGTAATAGCTGTGCGGGATGGCAAGGTCCAGTTTGAAATCAAAGATAGGCGCCATGCCGAAGACGATCTCAGCGATAAAATCCGCCGCCACCGCCGATGTCAGCGTCGCTAACAGGATCGTCCCCGAGAAGTATTTGAAAATCTCCTCCAGGGCAAAGATGACCCCTGCCAGGGGCGCATTGAAGGCAGCGGCCAGCCCGGCGCTGGCTCCGCTGGCGATGAGGATCTTCTTTTCCGTTCGGGTGGGGGACAGCCGGTTTCCGATCCCTTCTGCCGTGTTCGCTCCGAGTTGGATGGATGGCCCTTCCCGTCCGACGGACAGCCCCGCCAGGACAGTCAGCGTCCCTCCGATAAATTTAAGCACCAGTGTGGACAGCCAGTTATTTTTGAAATAGCCCATGATCTGACCTTCGACCTGCGGGATCCCGCTGCCGCTGATCATCGGATTGAACCGGACCAGCCGGCCGATGAACCATCCAAGAAAGGCCAGCATCAAAAATACCGGCAGGATCCAACCCCGGTGCATCCGGACAAAAGAATAAATTGCCAGACTGAGACCGCCGGCGTAGGTCAGCGCCAGGCGGTAGAGGATCGTAACTGCCCCGACGCAGATTCCGATCAGACCGCTCTTTAAAATGATTGGAACTTTGCTGTGGTTCACGGCAAGCTTCCGTTGATAATTATTGCTATGATGCATCTGCATTCCCCCCTGTCCATCCCAGGCTGTGACTGCCTGGATCCGATTCTGCGCTGTAGCTTTGCATCCTAAAGGCCCTGCGTTAAAGCTGGACCGCCCAGCGATCCGTCCCCAGGATATGAACTTCACATCGTCCGCCCAGGTACTGCTCAATTTGTCCGGCCAGCATCTTTAATGCCTCCTGAAGATCCCGGCTCCTGGACGGATCCACTGATTCCAGAACCAGAAATGCATTCCGGGTCTCTTGTGTCAGCATCGTGCGCTGTCCGTCCCGCCAGTTCAGGCAGCGGCAGACGGCGCCGGCTTCATCTTTGTAGATCAGCTCTCCGGGGAGCGCATCATCACGCTGGGTATCCCCCAGCGCCACAAAGGGCTCCCCCCCTTCAGCCAGGGTCAGCGATAGATCTCCCACAAAGCAATCGAGATCTTCTCCGCCGCAAGGCAGCCCATAGGTCAGTGACACTGTATTGTAGAGATCCACCAGAGGATTGATGGATGGGATCGTATGGCCCTTGTCGATTCGCTTCAGCAGAGCTTCAATGGATGATCTGGCGCTTTTTTTGGTCTTGAACTGACGGAACGCCTGGCGCCATACTGAAATCACCGGATTCTCACTGAATACTTCGGCTTTCAGAAAATCGGATGCGGCCGCTTCCGCTTCAGCCAGTCCCTTCATGACCGCCGCCCGGTCCATCCGCGGACCCGCTTCTGTATTATCCAGATCCCGTGCGATGATGACCCCGATCTGCGCATTTGGAAACATCTTCTGAAACTCTTCTGTTATGATAAACTGATTCATTGCATATCCTTTATAAAAAATTGATTTGAAATTTGAACTTAGCTCATAAACATCATATCCATTGCCAAATCCACTATCCATTATAAACCACATTGGCCGACTTTAAACATTCCCGCAGTGATTTTCTCACCCGGCAGGTTTTTTTACCTTGTATTCTTGTAATTCCCGTTATCCATCAATGTTCATTGTATTTAATGTTATTGTTCCCTGTTTTATTTTTACTGTTTTGGAAGTTCAGCTTCCAGGACACCCCGTTGATCCGGCTCGGTCCTTCTCACTGAAGATGCCTTCTCATCGGACAAAAAGCCGGTTGAAGGGCGCAGTCCCTATGGACCGTACCCTTCAACCGGCTTAGTGGTATTGATCTAATTATTTTTCAGGAATTTCCCGAAGGACTGTCCTGATCCGATCTGACGCCCTAGCGGTGAGATTGAAATTCAGATGAGGATCGGATCATTTTCTTCTTCGTTTGCGGGATCCGGTTTTCTTGCCGCCCTGCTCCGCTTTCTTTTTCTGGAAGAAACCGGGTTTTTTTCCCTGCTGTTCCTTCTTTTTGGATGACGGCCGATGGCTTTTGTCTTTACTGAAATTTCCCAGGACCAGCGGTTCGCGTTCCAGGTGATCCCCTCGTTTGGTGAATTCGCCGTCTTCACTGAGTCTGCCCAGGAATTCAAAATCGATTTCCCGATTGTCGATGTCCACCGAGGCCACCTGGACTTTGACCCGGTCACCGAGCTGGATCGTTCCATAGGTGTGGGAGGTCAGGATCATGCGGCGGTCATCGTAGGTGACATCCTGGGGCAGGGTTCTGATGTGGACCAACCCTTCAATGGTATTGGGCAGTTCCACGAAGAATCCGAAGTTGGTCACAGAGGACACGACCCCTTCGAATTCAGCGCCCAGATGCGCATGCATGTACTGGGCTTTTTTCATGTCATCCACTTCACGTTCCGCTTCTTCCGCCACGCGCTCCATTTCACTGGAGATGGTGGAGATCTTCGCCACCACGCCGCGGAACCGTTCAATTTCCTGCGGGCTGAGTTTGCCATTGAGCTGTTTTTTGATGATGCGGTGGATCTGAAGATCCGGATATCGCCGGATGGGTGAGGTGAAATGACTGTAGTACTTCGCAGCCAGTCCGAAGTGCCCCAGATTATTGGGGGAGTATTTGGCCTGCATCATACTGCGCAGCAGCAGTTTGGACAGCACGTGTTCTGCGTCGGTCCCCTTGACGTTCTCCAGCACTTTCTGAAGGTCCCTGGGTTCAATGTCTTTGCCGAAGCGGACGGGTACGCCCATTAAAGTGGCCATATCCGAGAAAACCTGAAGTTTTTCAGGATCCGGGTCCTCATGGATCCGGAAGACAAAGGGCAGTTTCTGCCAAAAGTAGGTCTCCGCCACGGTTTCATTGGCCGCCAGCATGAATTCTTCAATGATCCGATTGGACACGCCGCGGACAAAGGGCCGGACATCCACCGGGTCGCCTTTTTCATCCAGTTCGATGAAGCTTTCGGTGAAATCAAAATCGATGGCGCCGCGCTGCATCCGCTTGCGGTTGAGGATGTTGAAGAGTTCCTCCATGGTGCGGAACATGGGCACCAGTTCTTCATATTTTTCAGTCAGCGCCGCGTCGTGATCGGTGAGAATGGCATTGACATCATCATAGGTCATCCGCGCTGTGGTCCGGATCACGGATTCAAAGACAGCCGAATGCTTGATGGACCCGTGGCCATCGATCTCCATCTCACAGGACAGCGTCAGCTTATCCGTATTGGGATTCAGTGAACACAGATCATTGGACAGCCGCTGGGGCAGCATGGGGATGACCAGGTCGATGAGGTAAACGGAGGTGGCCCGGCGGACGGCTTCTTCATCCACCACCGAGTTTTCCCGGACATAATGGGTGACATCAGCTATGTGGACACCCAGCAGGAAATTGCCGTTTTCCAGTTTTCTGACGGAAATGGCATCATCCAGATCCTTGGCATCGGCACCGTCGATGGTGACGATGACTTCATCGCGCAGATCACGCCGGCGGGACATTTCCTCCGCCGGAATTCCTACGGGCAGTTCATTGACGTGATCCAGGACTTTCTGCGGAAACTCCTGGGGCAGGTTGTATTTCGCCAGCACCGTCAGCATGTCAATGCCCGGGTCGCCTTTACGGCCCAGTACAGAAATGATCTTGCCCTGGGCATTCTTATCGCCGCTGGGATAACGGGTCAGCTCGCAGACCACGACATCATTGTTTTTGGCGCCCAGACTCTCACCCTTGGGAATGAAAATGTCTTCCCGGACTTTTTTGTCCTCGGGGAGCACAAACCCAAAGTTCGGACTTTCCTGATAGACGCCGATGACGGTGGTGGTATTGCGGGCAACGATCTTAACGACCTCGCCTTCATCCTTGGCCCCGGATTCATAGGCCTTCAGGTCGACTTTAACCAGCACGGTGTCGCCATTCATGGCGCCCCTGGTCTTGTCGGGGGGAATGAAGATATCCGGCCGGGCTTTCTCTCCTTCGACTTTTTCCTGGATCAGAAAGCCGAAGCCCTTCTGATGCAGCTGCAGACGGCCGCTGAAAAACCCCATATTTTCAGGCAATGTGATCCGGCCTTTCTTCGTTTTGATGATTTGACCGGTCACTTCCATATTGTTGATATAGCGAATAAGTTCTGTCAGATCTTTTCCTTCAACATTAAGCTCGGTGGCCAAATCTTCCATTGTCGGTGTTTTCTTATCCTGTCGTTGTTTCAGGTGGTCAAGAATTGTAATTTCGTCCATGTTATGCACCTCGCCTTTCTAATGCTTTCATTATAAGAGGAAATGGCTCTGTTGTGCGGAAAAGCATGAAAACTTAAACTAATCGTCACATTTGTCAGAGAATCGACAAAAACCGGCACAGGCCCTGGGCCTGTGCCGGTTCATAGGATGATCAGGCCACCGTATGTGACTTTCGGATCCTTCTTTTTAATGGGTGCGGTCCACGCGTGAAACGCCTGGCTCAGCGACTCTCGTCCAAAAGGTCCCCAATGAGCAGATGCTCCACGTCCTGATCGTAATCCACATCACTTCGGCCAAAACCGAACAGATTCAGGAATACCGAGCGGAACGCCTCGGGATCCCCCAGATCCGATGGCAGCGGGCTGCCGATCTCAAGACGGCTCCACCGCTCATCCATGGCCGACTGGATCTCAGGACTCAGTTCATAGGTATTGTTCATGATCAGAGAATCCGGATGATCGGCCAGGACTGCCTCTTCCATCATTCGGGCAATGTGCCCGCCGATGGAATTGTCATAATTTCTCTGCCGGTAGATATCCATAAGCAATGTCATGTACAGCGAGATCGAGGGGATCACGGAACTGGACTGAGTCACCACCGCCGGCTGCGAAACCACATGGGCCCTGGTGATCCCGGCTCCTGTGAGCCGCTCTGCCGTCTGTGCCAGATGATCTTTGGCCAGGCCAATGGTTCCGGCATTGTAGATGGCGCGGGTATGGTGCGAGCCAATGTAGGTGAAGGCAAAGGTCTTGCTGCCAGCTTTCAGGACTCCGGCGTCATTCAGCGCACGGATCCAAAGCTCCCAGTCCTCTCCGCCCATGACTTTCTGAGTGGAACGGATCTCCTCTTCGGTGGCCGATGACAGCTCCACCTGACGGATGATGCCCGTGTCCAGGTCCAGGTCCGGTGTGAAGGCGCTCTGACCCACCGGTTTGATGTAGGACTTGAAGAGGTCATCCCCTACCTTGCGGCGTCCTGCAGCGATGCTGTAGATCACCAGGTCCAGGCCGTCCGGAAAATCCCGGCGGATCATTTCAATGGCCTTTTCCTTGGTTTCCGGTGCAAAGGCATCTTCATTGAGATCGCTGTGGATCCCCGGCAGAGCCTTCAGTTCCTGCGCCAGGGCATAGCTGTTGTACCAGCCCGAGGTGGCTTCCCGGTTTTCCCTGGGGGGACGGGAACTGAACACACCCATGGTGTTGGCGCCCATGGACCACGCGGCACAAATCCGGGCACTGAGACCGAATCCATTGGAACTGCCGATGACCAGGACATTCATCGGCCCATCGGACAGCTTCCGTGCCCGAGCCCTGGAGATCTCTTCTTTCACGTTCAGGGCGCAGCCCACGGGATGACTGTTGACACAAATGAATTTCTTGCATTTTGGCTTGATGATCATACTCTAAAACCTCGTAATTTTTCTTGGATCTATGACTGTTCGAAATGGGTTGGAACGGTTCGAAATGGTTTGAAGGGATCGGAATGGGATCGAAGGGTCCTGCATCCCAGCCTCCCGGACCATACAAATCAAATCCTTCTTCTTATCTGATTTACTTTGAACGACAAATAGTTTGATAATCTAACTAACTTCTTTATCATATCACGAAAATGATATTCTGATAAACCGATTGAGAAAATTTCCCCAAAAAATGAAAAAATCCGGGCGACCGGATTATGATCATGTTCTATACGAAATAATTCATGAAAATGGTGTTGACTGCCAACAGTACCGCTACGATGACTGTCGCTCTGGCGTACATCACTTCACTGGTTCTCCCTTTATTTCTTGAGAAGAACGTATCCTGAGCTCCGCCTCCGATGAAGCCTCTTAAGCCATCCTGCTTTGACGGCTGAAGCAAAACAAAAGCGATCAACAGGATTGCAAGGATGAATTCCATTACTACAAAGAATGTTCCCATGTGTCTGACCTCCTGATTTGGATCTTTGAACAACTTATTTTATCATAGCACAGATCAAATTACAACGGAACCATTTTACAGGAGAAATCCG
>CAYYVR010000036.1:12025-19188 GCA_964475185.1 uncultured Clostridium sp.
GACGATCTCATGTTACTGCAGGTTCAATGGATCGGGCCACCGGTGCGGGATCTCTCCCCTTAAAATGTTACCCTTACACTTTGTCCTCTCATCTGACCTTGTCTTCTGCCTTCGATCTGCCATGTATCGCTTGGACCTCCTGTGAACGCCAATGACTTGCGGTGACTTACACTTCCGGCACTCAGGCGTCCATGCAATCCGGTATAGAAACCGACATGATTTTGGGCAGACAAACCCTGACAAAGAAATAGTAAAAACAGGGAGAATGCGCTGATCCTCCCTGTCTTTGCTCCAATGGATGAAGCTTTTACTATTTGACTGCCTTCAGGTCCTTTGCATCTCTCTGGCGTTTGGCACTGGCTTCAACTTCAATGAGGTCTTCACTGCGAAGAGCTTTCATGAGCGAGGCGATGGCAAACAGCATGATGAAGATGAATGGGAAGGCAGCGACGACGGAAGCTGTCTGCAGAGGAACGAGTCCTCCGGCAAGGAGCAGCGAGGTCGCCAGCGCCGACTGGATCAGTCCCCAGGTGATTTTCTTCGAATTGGAGGGATTCAAATCTCCATACTGAGTAAACATACCGAGGACAAAAGTCGCAGAGTTGGCTGAGGTCACAAAGAATGTGATCAGAAGGAATATGGTGATGACGGACAGGACGCCGCCCAGGGGATAATTGGAGAAGACCTGGAAGAGGGCCGTTTCGGGAACCGCTGCCACTTCTTTCATTTTCTCAACGCCCATTTTGGCGACCATATCGATGCTCATGGAACCGAAAATGGCAAACCAGATCATGGAGGTCACGGCCGGTGCCACGGTGACACCAAGGATGAACTCTTTAAAGGTCCGGCCTTTGGAGATCCGCGCTATGAAGGATCCCACAAAGGGAGCCCAGGCGATCCACCATGCCCAGTAGAATACGGTCCAGCCATTGATCCATCCATTGTCTCCCAAAAGGTTCAGATGCAGGGAGTCTGTGATGAAGTTCTGGATGTAGGATCCGATGCCTTCGGTGAAAGCGTTCATGGTCAGGAGCTTGGGTCCGACCAGGAAACTGACCACAAGGAGCGCGCCGGCCAGATACAGGTTGATGTCACCCAGAAGGGCGATCCCCTTTTCGATCCCGGCCACCGCTGTCCAGATGAAGATCACCGTGATGACGGCAATAATAATGACTTGAACCAGAGAATTTGCAGGAATGCCGAATACATAATTCAATCCGGCGTTGATCTGCATGGTGCCAAGACCCAGGGAAGTTGCGACACCGGCCACCGTGGCAAATACTGCCAGGATGTCGATGAGTTTTCCGATGGGACCGCGGACGCCCTTTTCACCGATCAGCGGGACAAAGATCGAACTGATCAGTCCGGGATAGCCTTTCCGGTACTGGAAATATCCCAGCGCCAGTCCGATGATGGTGTAGTTGGCCCAGGGGTGAAAACCCCAGTGCTTGAACGACGCCCGGATGGCAAAGGAAGCTGCTTCGCTGCTGCCCGGCTCGATGCCCGCGATGGGCGAAGCGATGTGGGAAAGCGGTTCGGCGATGCCCCAGAAGACCAGCCCGATCCCCATGCCTGCACCAAAGAGCATGGCAAACCAGGATTTGGTGGAGAATTCGGGAACGGAGTCATTGGCGCCCAGCTTGATCTTTCCATATTTGGAAAAGGCAATGCCCAGGGCCACAACGACGAAGATCAGCATGGAGATCAGGTACAGCCAGCCGAACTGGACTTCAAGGAAGATCAGGATCTTGTTCATGGCCTCGCCGAAGGCCTCACTGAAGAGGAGGCCCACGGCGGAGATCGCCACAACAATGATCAGTGAAATGATAAATACCGTTTTATCCTGATGTTCCGGTTTCGGAACGAGGCCCGGTTTTTTTTCACTCATACTATTTCACCGCGTAAACTTTTTGCTCGGAGATATTGTCAGTCAGGGCTTCCAGGGCAGTCATGACACGGGATGTTCTCAGTTTCCACTGAGCCTGTGTGGAGGTTGCCGGATCACCCAGGGGATACGGAATGGAGATCGTGGGAACGATTTTGTTTGCGCCCACCGTGGTGGCAACCGGGATCAGATTACACATCTGAACGATCGGGAAGCCAGCTTTTTCAAGTTCTTTTACCATCGTTGCACCGCAACGTGTGCAGGTGCCTCACGTGCTGGTGAGGATGATGGCGTCGACGCCGTCCTCTTTCAGGTGCGGGATCATTTCCTTGGCCATTCTGGCCGCTTCATTTTCCGTGGTGCCGGTTCCGACCGTGGAGTAGAAGTAAGGATGAAGTTTTCCGATGACGCCTTCCTTCTCGAAATGTTTCATGGCGTCCACGGGCATGATGACATTGGGATCAGCATCTGCTGCAGCGGGGTCAAAGCCGGCGTGAATGGTCTTGAATTTGCCGGATTCGAGGCGGTCCATCTGAGAGATGTCATATCTGCCCCAGCGGGTGGCCGATGCGGACTGAATGCGGTCCGGATTGTCCACAGGAACGATCCCGCCGGTGGTGATCAGCGCAATATTGGCTTTGGACAGGTCCTTGATGGCCGGTGCCACAGGGATGCGGTCCTTCAGCTTGATGGGCAGCTCCGTTTCAAAGGGCTGTCCATTGACTTTTTTCAGGAGCATTTCAACGGCGCGGTCCACAGCCGGACGGCCGTCGGGAAGCCAAACCTGATGGCGAATGCCGCGGACAAAGAAGCCGCCTTCTTCCTGAAGGATCATGGTCTCTCCGTCCAGCAGGCGCTTGGCCAGACCGACCACTGCCTGGACATCATTTTTCATCGATGCCGCAGAGCGTCCGCCGGGCATGATGTAGACATCCTGCTTGAACATTTCAACGCCGGGGTTTTCTTCGTGCATGGAGGTCACAGCGGGAACGCCGTATTTCTCCTGGATGTGCTTGGCCACGGTTCCGCAGGCCACGCCGTAGCGCCCAGCCTGGAAAGCCGGACCAGCCAGCAGGATGTCGAATTCTTTGCCCTCAAGGAGCTCATCGATCTTTGCCAGGGCCTCTTCCGTGTTGGACCCCATATAGTTGTCGCCGCAGATGATGGCGCCCACGATTTTTTCATCTTTGAGCAGTGCCTGGTATGCCAGAGCCGGCCCCTTGATGTCTTCGCGGAATTCGGGAACCACATCGGCCATGTCTTCTCCGCCGATGCCTGCGAAAAACTGATTCAGATATAATAGAACTTTTTTCATGGTTCGCTCCTCCTAAAACTCTTTCATGGTCTTGGGTGACCATCCAATGATCCGGTCGCCGCAGAATGTGCTGTTATTTTCAATGATGATGCTGCCATCTTCGCGGACGGTGGGACCGAGGATCTCGTCATAGGCCCAGCCTCCGGACAATCCGTCACGTCCTGCTGCTTCCAGCTCTCCGATGACACGGTCCATGGCCGGCAGTTCGATGAGTTCGGACACATTACCGGTGGAAACGATGGCGTCTGCCATTTCGTCCAGGGCAACCAGCGGCTGGCTCTTGCCGTCACGGCCGGTACATTCGTTGGTCAGGCCGACGGTCTTGACTCCGGCTTTTTCCAGTTCAACAAAGCAGGCGATGAAGTCGGCGTCCGGGTTACCATAGCCTTCTTCTGAGAGGATGGCTCCATCTGCGCCCACGATGTTGGCCAGTTTGGCCACCGCCTGGGCAGAACGCTGTTTCTGTTCCAGGGAAACGTTCAGATTGGATAAGATGACCCCCAGGAAGTTCAGTGTCTTGCCGTGCTCTTCATAGAGCCTTGTGATCACTGGGTTGTTCTGGTAGTCGAAGGTGGCCCACTTGGAGGAACAGGGCATGAAGGATCCGTCAATGAGGGCGCCGTCCAGGACTTCGTTGGGATGGACCAGGCTCGGGATGTAGTGGTTGAGATCCCATCCATAGAGAAGGACGTTGTAGCCCATTTCTTCCATCTGGGACTGAGGCTGCATGACATATACGATGGCCGGAAGCTTTTCGGTGGCTTCGTCGCGATTGCGCATGGATCCCAGTTCATAGGTGACCAGTTCATCTTCTTTCTGGTCTCCGATGGAGAAGGCCAGGTATTCAGCGAACCGGTGGGTGGCCCAGCGAATGGCATGGTTCTTTTTCTGCTGCTCTCTCTGCTCGAAGAGTTCATCGGTGTCGCAGACGATACAGACATTGATGAGCTGTGAGAAATGCGTCAGGTTTGCGCCTTCTCCGCTCATGTCGATGATGCCATCGCCAAAAGATCCCCAGTGCATGCCAACGCCAAGTACGGATACGCCCTTCAGGCAGTTGGTGCGGCCATCGCCGATCTGAACGACATCGCCGGTGACGCCGGGGAATGCCGGTCTTCCGTCTGTTTTGCAGCGGGGTTCGACGGCTTCCTTCACAGGAACGATCCGTGTTGAATCACCAGGTTTTGCGATCTCGATGTCGCACTCTGTGATGTGTTCATCTTCCTTGATGTATCCGATCGCTTCTTCTTTGTTGATGGTCAGGATCCCGTCTTTGAAATAAGTACGGTCTCCAAAGACAACATCCTTGACCAAGTAGTTGGCCAGTTGCAGTTTCATTTGATTCCCTCCTCGATGGATGAAAGTATATTGATTAACAATTACAGTATACTAAACGGTTTCACGTCTGTAAACATGTTTACCAAATAAAATAGTTTAATTTAAGAAAAAATTAAAAGCCGCTTTCAGGCGGCTTGTAAAATCATCATCCAAACATGTGGTAGAGATTTCTGATATACTGAACGGTTTTTGCGACTTCATGCTGCTGATCTTCGGCGGACCACTCATCCTCGATGCATTCAGACAATTTGCCGCGGTACAGCGCGATCATCATATCATTCATCTGATGCAGCTGCGATGTACTGAGGGTTTTGCCCTGAGCTTCCAGGGCACGGAGCAGGACGAACATATTTCTGGAATGGAGCCGGCAGCCCTGCATCATCTGCTGGATGTCCACGATGTGCTCCCCCAGTTCATTGGGAAACATTTTATAGTAAAAGTCAAACATGTCGCACAGCGAAAATTTAGGGGTCTTGAAAAACAGCGCCCGGTAGATCTTCGGTTTCTCAAAGGAATACAGGCAGAACTTCTCCCAGATCGCCAGAAACCGTTCATAGGGGTCTTCAATGGCCTCCACGTCATTTTTCAGGCTCTGGTGATAATCCTGGAGATACTTGATGGATGCGAACCCCACCAGGTAATTCAGATTGTCAAAATAATTGTACAGTGTCGCCGGATTGTATCCCGCCAGTTTGCTGACCTTGCGGACCGTCACCGCATCGATCCCCTCGGATTCGATGATCTGATGCGTCGCCTCAACAAAGTAGGACATGGTCCGGGTCCGCTGTATATCTTTATTGCTTAATTCCATAGTCATCGTTTTCCTCACCTGCCCTGCTCTGCAGGGATCTCCCTGTGGAACTGCCGTCTCTGACCGTTCGGAAGGGATCATGCCAATTTCATTTGTGAATATCATAATACAACACATTATATATTAATTCCAAGTGGATCATTCATCAAGAAAAAGTATTTTTTTATGCTTTTTAAGTTTTGAACGAAAATATCATGGTTGATCCACCTGAAACTGAGGGCACACTTTGATCAGGTCTACTTTGATCAGGTCGACTTTGATCAGGTCGACTTTGATCAGAGGATCCATTTTTATCCAAACTTAATCCTTTGAGTTTATGCTGAAGTCAAATCCTGTCCGAATGATCAGGGAACCTGCCGGCACCGGTCTGAGATCTTCTCAACGGTACTGATCCTTCAACGGTTCTGATCCCTTCATCGGTAGTGGTTCATCCATTGGTCCTGGTCCGTTTCAGTGCAGGGCCCGTTCTGCCCGCGGCCTAATCAGTGCCAATAAGTGCCCTGCTCATCTCTTGAATCACAGAACGCCCCAGTTTGACCGTTGGGCCTCATGACGCAACGGCGATCCGACTCTGGCCACGGCCGTCTGTAACCGCTTTGAAAAGTCTGGCCCCGACACCATGCTATAATGACGTTGAAAATCAGACAGGAACATAACGGACGATCAATTAAAATAAAATTGGAAATTAAGGAGAATATCTATGAATAAACCAATCATCCGAGGCTTATCAGGACTCACCATTCTCACCACGGTTCTGTCCTTCCCCCTCCATGCCATGGCAGACCTGGTGATGGCAGAGACCCCCTGGGAAAAACCGACCTTCGTCTACGGAGCCGGCCTCAATTCCCAGGACATCCTGACCACTGCAAACCAGCTGGGCATCACCGGCCAGGATCTGCTGGAGATGAACATCGACAGCAAGGACATCCATCGCTACATCGGCAAGACCGCATCGGACAAGGGCATGATCTCATCGGCGCTTGTGACCAGACTCGATGAGGGCGAAGGCGTCATCGTTGAGATCAAAACCCCTGAGAACATCACCGAGATCTCGGAAGTCCAGTATGCCAATGCAGCCATCACCGCCGGTGTAAAAGACATCCGCATCGATGTGGCCGCCATTCGCCCCGTCACCGGCAGCTCCGCCCTCACCGGCGTCTACAAGGCCATGGAAGCCAACGGCACCCTCTTGGACGAGGACCGGATGGAGGTCGCGCAGGATGAACTGGATACCGTCAAGGAGATCGCCAAAGAAAACAGCGCCAATGACAAATTCACCATCAAAAACTTCGATCAGCTCATCATCAACATTAAGAATGAACTGAACATATACTACAATCAGCTCCCCGAGGATAAAAAAATCACCCGGGAAGACATTCAGAAAATCGTTGATGACGCTCTGGTCAAACATGATCTCAACGAGGTCCTGTCGAAGGATCAGATCGACCGCCTCGTGGCATTCTTCGAGAAATACTCCAAGACCGATGCCATCGATTCCGAGGAAGTCATCGCCCAGCTCAAGGATCTGTCCGGCTCCATCGTGGACAAAGCGCAGGACTGGTATGGCGAAGCGAAGGAGTCCGGACTTCTGGATCAGATCATCCAGGCCATCCAGGACATGTTTGCCGGCATCGCCCGCTTCCTGAAAGGCCTGATCTCCTGATCCGGCCCAATACGCCGCTTGGCAGGGGTCCATGGGATCCCCGCCTGCGTTGGTCAGTAGCTGTAAAAGGCACGACACCGCTAAAAAAGCCTGAATGATAATTACTTAGGAAAGAATTGATTCGGGGAAAACAAAAAGCCATCAAATGCAG
>CAYYVR010000037.1:0-19175 GCA_964475185.1 uncultured Clostridium sp.
CTGACTTATCAGGAAGTCCTCGAACAGGGCCTCAAGGCCATGGATTCACCGGCCATGGCGCTGTGCCAGGACAACAGCATCCCCATCATCGTCTTTTCCCTGGATGAACCAGGCAATATCCGACGGGCCATCACCGGCGAATCCATCGGAACCGTAATATCTTAGCGAATACAGGAGGTATCTGAACACATGATCAAGGACATTCACAAAAAAGCAGAAGAGAAAATGAACAAGACCCTGCACAATCTGGCAGCGGAACTGGACACCCTGAAGGCCGGACGGGCCAACCCCCATATGCTGGACCGGATCGAGGTGGACTACTACGGCACCATGATGCCCCTCAATCAAGTGGGGAACATTTCAGTGCCCGAGGCCAGAATGCTGGTGATCACCCCCTGGGAAAAACCCATGCTCAAGGTCATCGAAAAAGCCATCCAGAAGTCCGATCTCGGCATCAATCCCGTCAATGACGGCACCGTGATCCGTCTGGTGGTGGCTGAACTCACCGAAGAGACCCGTAAGAACCTGGTCAAGCAGGTCAAAAAATACGGGGAAGAAAGCAAGATCGCCATCCGGTCCATCCGCCGTGATGCCAATGACAAGATCAAGGCATTGAAGAAAGAAGATGTGGCAGAGGATGAGATCAAAAAGGGTGAGGATGCCATGCAGAAACTCACCGATCAGTTCATTTTAAAAATCGATCAGGCACTGGAAGAGAAAGAAAAGGAAGTCATGACGATCTAGGAGGGATGCTGCGTGTCAGAGACAACTACAAGCGGACCGGATACGAGTCCGGCGCTGGATATGGACCGGATCCCATCGCACATTGCGATCATCATGGACGGGAACGGACGCTGGGCCAAGGCCCGGCACCTGCCGCGATCCATGGGGCACAAAGCCGGGGTCGAAACCATTCGGAATATCGTCAGGGAGTGCAATCGCCTTGGCGTGAAGTATCTGACACTGTATGCCTTTTCCACGGAAAACTGGAAACGGCCGGAAGCGGAAGTCGGTTTTCTGATGGATCTTCTGGTACGCTATCTGCGCAGTGAATTCAACGAACTCAATGACAACAATGTGGTCATCGACGCCATCGGCGACCTCGAAGAACTGCCAAAGGTCTGCCGCGATGAACTGGCCTCTGCCTACGAGCGGACCCGGGCCAATACCGGGGTCCACATGTATCTGGCACTGAATTACGGCGGCCAGCGGGAAATCGTTCGGGCAGCCAGACGGGCCCTGGCCGACGTTCAAAGCGGCAGTCTGAATCCGGAAGATCTCGATGAAAAAGGATTTTCCCGCTATCTGTATGCCGGCGCCATCCCCGAACCGGATCTGATCATCCGGCCTTCGGGGGAACTTCGGCTGTCCAATTTCATGCTCTATCAGTCCGCCTATTCAGAACTGTGGTTCTCTCAGATCAACTGGCCGGACTTCACACCGGCACATCTGCGGCAGGCCATAGCGGACACGCAGCAACGGCAGCGCCGGTTTGGAGGCGTTGACCATGAAGGATAAATTCGACGATGTCAGAGCGCCCCTCCAGGATAACCGCTATTTCGGGGCATTGTTTTTAGCGCCGATCCTCCTGGCCTTTTTTCTGGGCGGGATCTGGCTGAAGATCATCGTGGCCCTCATGGGCCTGCGTGCCATGTATGAATTGTTTTCGGTGGTCCGCAACCGCGGCATCAAACCTGTGGAGATCGCCGGCTACGGCTTCGGGATCCTCCAGTTCGGGCTGTTCTTTCTGGGAAAAGTCGAACTGAAGGTCATATCCGTCATCTTCCTGATCCTGACGGTGACCGCCCTGATCATTTCAGTGTTCCGCCGCAATTTCAATTTCATCGATGCGGCGGTGACGGTGTTGGGATTCATCTATACCATCGGCTTTTTCGCCCTGATCCTTCTGATCTATGAAATGCCGGGCGGGGAATTCTACATCTTCACCATTTTCACCATCGCCTGGATCTGCGACACCGCGGCCTATTTCACCGGACGGTTTTTCGGGCGGCGCAAGCTAATCCCGGAAGTCTCCCCGAAAAAAACCGTGGAAGGAGCCTTGGGCGGCTTGCTGGGCGGCGGCCTGGGCACCATGCTCTTCGGGCTGATCCTCAGCCTCACGGGCCAGAATGTGATGCATCCGCTCCATTTTCTTGTCATGGGATTCATTGGATCCTTCTTCTCTCAGATCGGCGACCTCATCGCATCCGCCATCAAGCGGGACTGCGGCGTCAAGGATTACCCCAAGCTCATTCCGGGCCACGGCGGCATTCTGGATCGCTTCGACTCGGTCCTGTTGGCAGCCGTATCGGTCTTCCTTTATCTGACCATTATCTTTGGCTTCTAGGGAGAAATCCCAAATCGGCCAATGGAAGCATAAAATTGACCGAAACCACAAAAAGATCCTCAGTGCAGGATCTTTTTGTTTTGGAGGACGAATCCCCTCGGTCTGGACGAATCCCCTCGGTTTGGGCGGATCCCCTCGGTCCGGGCGATTCCCCGCATGCCGGGCAAATCCCTCCGGCGCACCGCAGGGATAGTAGATAAAAAAATCTGTCATTGAATTTGATATAATGGAGTATGATCTGACCGCTATGATCAGGAAGTTAAATAGTTAAATAAAGGATCCGAATCGGAGCCGGAAAAAAGCGGATCAGAAAAGCCTGCACAATGAAGGCTAATGAAGGCTGGTGAAGGTTGTTAATCCAACCGTGGGAGTAACAACCATTAGGATAGCAACCATTAGGATAACAACCATTAGGATAACAATCACCAGGATAACAGCCATTGGAATTATAATTATTGGAATAAAAACTGCTGGAATGACCAATGAAAACTGCGGGAAGAATCTGCAGCCGGAAGAAATACCACTGAATGTACGTAAAGGATAGAGACCATGATGGATCAAGCAAACAAAAACCAGGCATATTCGAAGGCAGAAGGGGAAACGGTTCCCCGGAAGCGGATCATCATTTTAGGGGTCACCGGATCCATTGGCCGCCAGGCGGTGGATGTCATCCGCAAAAGCGACCATCTGGAACTGGTGGGGGCTTCCGTCCACAGCAATGTGGGGGAGCTGGTATCACTCATTGAGGAGTTCGATCTGAAAAACGTCTGTGTCTCTGATGATACGGCGGCACTGACGTTCACGCTGCCCGATGTCAGAATTTTTTACGGCGCCCGGGGCATGGAAGACCTGGTCCGTTGTGACTGCGACATGGTCCTGACCTCCGTCGTCGGTCTGGCGGGTCTGCGTGCCACCGTGGCGGCCATCGAGGCCGGCCATGATATTGCCCTGGCCAATAAGGAAACCCTGGTGGGGGCCGGCAGTCTGGTCATGGCGCTGGCCCGGGAGAAGGGCGTAGCCATTTATCCCGTGGATTCGGAACACTCGGCCATCTTCCAGAGTCTCCAGGGGTATGATCATTCCGACATCAAACGCATCATCCTCACCGCTTCGGGGGGGCCTTTCCGGGGCAGGACGCGGGCGGAACTGGAACAGGTGACGGCCTCCGATGCGCTGAAGCATCCCAACTGGACCATGGGCCAGAAGATCACCATCGATTCCGCCACCCTCATGAATAAAGGATTGGAAGTCATCGAAGCCCGCTGGCTTTTCGATACGCCGGCGGAGCACATCATCGTCCACGTCCATCCGGAGAGCATCCTGCACTCCGGCGTGGAATTCCGCGATCACTCGGTCATTGCCCAGCTGGGCAATCCGGACATGCGTCTGCCCATCCAGTATGCATTGAATTATCCCCGGCGGATGGAAGCCATCGCCGAGCCGCTGGATCTTTTCAAAGTGGGCCGCCTGACCTTTGAACGGCCGGATCCTGAAACTTTCCGCTGTCTTGCGCTGGCCTATGAAGCCCTGGAGCGGGGCGGCTATTACCCCCTCATCGTCAATACGGCCGATGAGATCGCGGTGGACCTGTTTCTGTCCGGCCGGATCGGCTTTCTCGAGATCGCCGAGCTCATCGAATTTGCCATGGCGCACTTCCCGACCCCCGATGAGTTTACCCTGGACGGGGTCATGGCACTGGATGCCAGGATCCGTGATGAACTGGCCGAAAAGTTTCTGAATCGATAATTCTTTCGTTTTTTCAGTTCATTTTAAGATCCTGTGTCATAATAGACTATGTGAAACCATGGTCGGGACGACCCGGCCCATCCGGTTCGGCCGCTGAGATCGATCGCTGGCGGACCGGGCCCTTCGCCAAGTCCAAAACTTCAAACGGGCGGTGAGTCCTTCGCCGGATCCTGCAGTGTTCATCAAGGCGGTCAGCCGGTCACACGTGTCATGGACCCCGGAAGGGGGATCCCGGAATCGAAGGGACCGAACGGCCCGAACGGAACGAACGGATCGAAGGATGCGAAGGATTCGAACAAAACGAACGAATCGAACGATACGGAAAAACAAGTAAAAAAATCAATCATGACAGGAGATCTGTAACTTATGAGTATTATTCTTGCAATCCTGGGCTTTGGCTTTTTAGTCCTGGTCCATGAATTCGGCCATTACATCGTGGCCCGCATCAACGGCGTGGCGGTGGAGGAGTTTGCCATCGGCATGGGGCCCTCGCTGCTCTCCCGCAAGGGAAAAAGCGGCACGGTCTGGTCCATCAAAGCGCTGCCCATCGGCGGGATGTGTCAGATGAAGGGGGAGGATACGGGGGAGGAGGACCGCTCCAATGATTCCTTCCAGAGCAAGCATCCCCTGCGGCGCATGAGCATCATTTTTGCCGGTCCGCTGATGAACCTCATCATCGGGTTCATTTTCTTCACGATCCTGGCCCAGAGCCTGGGCTTCCAGACCAATGTCGTGGAGGCTGTCCTGCCGGACACCCCGGCGGCAAGCATCGGCCTCTTGCCCGGCGATGCCATCGTGGAAGTCAACGGCAACAAGGTCACAACCTTCAATGACGTCATCACCTACATGTCCATCGGCGAAGGCAAAGCCACCCAGATCAGAGTGGTCCGCGACGGCGTGGCCACCGACTATGACATCATGCCCAAGCAGGCGGAGAACGGTCAGTATCTGATCGGGTTCCAGACGCAGGTGGAGACCCAGCCCAATCTCTTTCAGTCGTTTCGTCAGGGACTCACCGAGGCCGGCTCCATGATCCGTCAGACGTATTTTTCCCTGAAGCTGCTCTTCACGGGCAAAGTCGGGATGGATCAGATGGGCGGACCCGTGGCGATCCTGGGCCTGGCCTCGGAAGTGGCCAAGACCAATTTCCTGAGTTTCATCCGGTTTCTGGGCTTTTTATCCATCAACCTGGCCATTTTCAATCTCCTGCCCTTCCCGGCACTGGATGGCGGCTGGCTGGTGATCCTCACCGTTGAACTGATCACCCGGCGCAAGATCCCGGAGAAGTTCATGGCGGGCTGGAACCTGGCAGGGTTCACCATCCTGATGCTCTTCATGCTGTTCATCACGTTCAAGGACATCTTTTTCCCCATTGCATTTTAATACCTGACCCTAACGCCAGACCTGATCCGACACCGGGTCAGGTTTGAGCTCTGCATAAACCAATGACGATTTCTACGATCCACACGAGGTATGATATGATCCAACGCAAACCCACTAAAAAAATCCAGGTCGGCAATATATATGTCGGCGGCGATGCGCCCATTGCCGTCCAGTCCATGTGCAATACCGATACCCGCAATGTCGAGGCGTCATTAAGTCAGATCCGCGCCCTGCGCACCGCCGGCTGCGACATCGTCCGCCTGGCCGTGCCGGATATGGCGGCGGCCGAGGCGCTGGCTGACATCACCCGAGGCGTCGATATGCCCATGGTGGCGGACATCCATTTTGATTATCGCCTGGCCCTGAAAGCCATTGAGAACGGCATTGCCAAACTGCGCATCAATCCCGGCAACATCGGTTCCCGGGAACGGGTGGAGATCGTGGCCAAAGCCTGTCAGGACAAAGGCATCCCCATTCGCATCGGCGTCAATTCCGGTTCCCTGGAAAAGGACATCCTGGAAAAGCACGGCGGTCCGGTCCCGGAAGCCCTGGTAGAGTCCGCCCTGCGTCATGTCGCGATCCTGGATGAAGTCAATTTCCACGAGGTCATCATCTCCATCAAATCCTCCAATGTCCTGCGCACCATCGAAGCCTACCGGCTGCTGTCCCGGCAAACGGATCTGCCGCTGCACATCGGCGTCACCGAAGCGGGGACGCTCTGGCGGGGGACCATCAAAAGCGCCGTGGGCATCGGCACGCTCCTGGCCGAAGGCATCGGGGACACGCTGCGCGTATCCCTCACCGGAGATCCGGTGGAAGAGATCAAAGTCGCCCGCGAGATCTTAAAATCCGTGGGCCATCTCAAAGAGGGCATTGAATTTGTCTCCTGTCCCACCTGCGGCCGCACGGAGATCGATCTCATCGGCATCGCCACGGAAGTGGAGAAGCGCCTGGAGGGCATGGACAAGGAGATCAAAGTGGCCGTCATGGGCTGCGTCGTCAACGGACCCGGCGAGGCGAAAGATGCTGACATCGGCATTGCCGGCGGCAAAGGGGTGGGTCTGATCTTCAAAAAAGGTCTCATTGTGAGACGGGTGAAGGAAGAAGAGCTGGTGGAGGCTCTCATGGCCGAAATCGAGTCCATGTAGGGAGGCGGCAATGGAATTCCGAAAAGTTCTCGAACACAGGATCCAGGGCCATCTGACGGAAGAAAACCTGAAGATCCTGAAAGTCGAATATTTCAAACGGCACTGCAAACTGCGCATCTACTGCGTTGCAGACCGGCCGCTGGGCATCGATGATGAGGAACTCATCAGCCACCTCACCGATGAGATCCTGGGCGGTCAGATCCAAAAGGACATTGCAGTGCTCCAGCGCAAGGGCGAGACCCTGGACTCGGAGATGGACATGCGGGCATTTCTGTCCGAGATCTTCCGTAAAGATCCCATCGCCAAAAATTTTCTGCGCGATGCCAGGATGGATTGGGCGGGGGATCAGCTGAAGTTTTCCCATGGCAACGAGATCCTGGTCAATCATCTGACCCGCAAGAAAACCGGGGACCTCATCGAAGCCTTTCTTCGGGAGACCTATGCGCTGACGCTGAAGGTCCATTTCATCCACGATGCGTCCGTTCTGCCGGATCAGGTGGCGGTGGATGATGTTCTTGCTGCGTCGCCGGCGGGGGTCCAGTCCCGGGATCTGCCCCGGCCCCAGGAGCGTCCTGCCATCGTCCGGCCCGAACCCGTCCGCCCCAAACCGGTGCCGCTGGCGCCGGCCAAAGGGGATGACCGGATATTGTACGGAAAGCTCTTCAAAGACAGTCCCACCGCCATCGCCGACATTACCGAAGGCATGCGTTCGGTGGCCGTGGCCGGCAAGATCTTCAAGCTGGATGAGCGGGAGCTGCGCAACGGCAAGATCCTCCTGACGGTCTATCTGACGGATCAGACCTCCAGCATCAGCTGCAAGCTGTTTGCCAAGACCCGAGAAGAGATCAGAGTGTTCAGACCGGGCATGCATGTCCTGATCAAAGGGACGCCCGGCGTGGATCTCTACACCAAGGAACTGACCATTATGATCAACCATGCCCTGCGCATGGATGCCATTCAGATCCTGGATACGGCAGCGGAGAAGCGGGTGGAGCTCCATGCTCACACCACCATGAGCACCATGGACGGCATCGTGTCGGCCAAGGATCTCATCGGCCAGGCCATCCAGTGGGGGCATGAAGCCATTGCCATCACCGACCACGGCGTGGTCCAGGCCTTTCCCGAGGCCATGGACGCCGCCGGAGACAAGATCAAAGTCATCTACGGCCTGGAGGCCTATGTGGTGGATGACCTCACCGGGATCTACACCGGGGAGGAGGCCATCGCCTTCGCGGATGAATTCGTCATTTTCGACATCGAGACCACGGGTTTTTCCCATGTCAATGACCGGATCATTGAGATCGGCGCGGTGAAAATCAGAGATCACCATGTGACGGAGCGTTATTCTGCCTTTGTGGATCCCAAACGGCCCCTGCCTGCCAAGATCATCGAACTCACCGGCATCACCGATGCCATGGTCAGGGGACAGCGCACCATCGATGAGGTCCTGCCGGAATTTCTGGCTTTCTGCGGGGATGCGCCCCTGGTGGCGCACAATGCCAACTTTGACATGGGCTTTATCCGAAAGAATGCCGGGGATCTGAATCTGCCCTTTGACAATGCCCAGCTGGACACGGTGACCCTGGCCCGGTATCTGTATCCGGACCTCAAACGCCACCGGCTGGACACCATCGCGAAATATCTGAATATCTTCATGGGCAGCCATCACCGCGCCGTCGATGATGCCGAGACCACGGCCAACATTCTGATGCGCTCCTTCGAGACGCTGGAAAAAGCCGGGATCTTTGATACGGCCGCATTGAACCGGGATTATCGGCACCGCGTGGACATCCGCAGGCAGATGCCCGATCACGTCATCATCCTGGCGAAAAACCAGAAAGGGCTCAAAGCCCTCTATGAGCTGGTCTCCCAGTCTCATCTGGATTATTTCCAGCGCAATCCGCGCCTGCCCAAATCGCTGCTGTTAAAAAACCGGGAACATCTGCTCCTGGGGTCGGCCTGCGCCAACTCCGAGCTGTTTCGGGCCATGCTGGACGGCCGCCGCAGCGATGTGATCCGGAGTATTGCAGACACCTATGATTATCTGGAGATCCAGCCCATCCGAAACCACGGCCATCTCTTCCGTGAAAACCGCTGCACCGAGGCGCAGCTGCAGGAGATGAACCGGACGATCTGGAAACTGGGCCGGGAGCTGGGCAAGCCGGTGGTGGCCACCGGCGATGTCCATATGCTGCGGGCCGAAGACAGGCAGTACCGCCAGATCCTGACGTACTGCCACGGCTATGCCGGGGCCGGGGAGAATGACATCCCCATGCATTTCATGACCACCGAGGAGATGCTCCGCGAGTTCCAGTACCTGGGACCGCAGACGGCCCGGGAAGTGGTCATCGACAATTCCCGGCGCATCGCCGCCATGATCGAGCCGGCCCTGCCGGTCCCCAGGGAGACCTTCCCGCCGAAAATGGAAGGGGCGGAGGAAGAGATCCGTACCATGACCATGGAGAAAGCCTGGTCCATCTACGGCAAACCGCTGCCTGAAATCGTCCGGCAGCGGGTGGAACGGGAACTGGATTCCATCATCGGCAACGGCTACGCCGTGCTCTACCTGGTTGCCCACAAGCTGGTCAAAAAGAGTCTGGAGGACGGTTATCTGGTGGGGTCCCGGGGATCCGTCGGATCCTCCCTGGTGGCAACCTTCACCGATATCACCGAAGTCAACGGCCTGCCGCCCCATTACGTGTGCCCTCAGTGCCAGCATTCGGAATTCTTCACCGACGGCTCCGTCTCCTCCGGCGTGGATCTGCCGGTGCGCCAGTGTCCGCACTGCGGCGCCGAATATATCCGGGACGGCCATGACATCCCCTTTGAGACCTTCCTGGGCTTTGAGGGCGACAAGGAGCCCGACATCGATCTGAACTTCTCCGGTGACAATCAGCCGGCCATCCACAAATACTGCGAAGTGCTCTTCGGCGAGGGCTTCGTCTTCCGGGCCGGCACCATCACCACGGTGGCGGAAAAGACGGCCATGGGCTATGTCCGCAAGTTCCTGGAAGAAAAGGAGCTGACGGCGTCCCGGGCGGAAATGGAACGGCTGGCCCAGGGCTGCACAGGCATCAAGCGCTCCACCGGGCAGCATCCCGGCGGGATCATGGTCGTGCCGTCTGATAACGACATCCATAACTTCTGTCCGGTGCAGCATCCGGCGGATGACACGAAAACCGAGATCGTCACCACGCATTTCGACTATCACTCCATCTCCGGACGGCTTCTCAAGCTGGACATCCTGGGTCATGATGACCCCACGGTGCTGCGCATGCTGCAGGACATCACCGGCGTGGATCCCACGGGCATTCCGCTGACGGATGAAAAAGTCCTGTCGCTGTTTTCCTCCACCAAAGCCCTGGGGGTGGATCCCCAGGCGCTGGGTTCGCCGGTGGGCACCATCGGGGTGCCGGAGTTTGGGACGAAATTTGTCCGCCAGATGCTGGTGGATACCAATCCCAGGTCCTTTGCGGATCTCGTCCGCATCTCCGGTCTTTCCCACGGCACCGATGTATGGCTCAACAACGCCCAGCACTATATCAAAAACGGCGACACCGATCTTGAGGGCTGCATCTCGCTGCGTGACAACATCATGCTCTATCTGATCAGCAAGGGCCTGCCCAAGAAGGATGCCTTCTTCATCACGGAGAAAGTCCGCAAGGGCAAAGGGCTCAAGCCGGAGGAGGAAGACCAGATGCGGCAGCACAAGGTGCCGGAATGGTACATCGAGTCCTGTAAGAAGATCAAGTACATGTTCCCCAAGGGCCATGCGGTGGCCTATGTCACCATGGCGGTGCGCATCGCCTGGTTCAAGGTCTACTACCCGCTCCATTACTACGCAACGTTCTTCTCGGTGCGGGCCAAGGACTTTGACGCCGAACTGGTCCTCAAGGGCCAGCAGGCGGTGAAGGCGCGGCTGGATGCCATCGCCGAACTGGGCAATGAAGCATCGCCCAAGGAACTCAATCTCCTGGCGACGCTGGAACTGGTCTACGAAATGTTCCTGCGCGGCTACAGCTTTGCCCCGCTGGACATCTACAAGAGCCACGGCACTCATTTCCAGGTCCAGGGCGATCAGCTGATCCCGCCCTTTGGCGCCGTCAACGGCATCGGCGACAACGCCGGCATGGTGATCTGGGAAGAAGCGCAGAAAGGGGAGTTCTTCTCCAAGGAGGACTTCAAAAACCGGACCCGTTCGACGCGGACCGTCATGGACGCGCTGGATCAGATCGGGGCCCTGGATCATCTGGGGGACACCAATCAGATCTCATTCTTCGGCTGATCCGGCGATGCTGCCATCCGGTCACGACCCTTTTTTTGGCCGGCAACGCGCCGCCTGAGGAGACCTTATTGTCAACATTTTGTGAAAAGTCTGAGAAGCGGGGTGACCGGGGGCGCAAAGCCAGGCGCCGCCACGCTCCTGCCGGGGACGGGGACCGTTGAAATAACGGGAAAACTATGGTATAGTATTACTACTGAGAATACGAAACTTAGGAGTGGGTCGAGGGGCCCGCTCCTATTTATTGAAAAAAGCATTCAGGAATATCAAAAGGAGGTTGTCATGGAAGAAAAGCTCAACATCATCCGGGAACTCACCTGGGAGCCTATCAATGAACTGGGCTATGACCTGTATCATCTGGAATTTGTCAGCGAGGAGGGGGAGGACTATCTCCGCTTCTACATCGATACCCGAACCGATGAGGCGGTGACGCTGGAGGACTGTGAAAAGGTCTCCCGCAGGGTATCCGTGCTGTTGGATGAGAAAGATCCCATCGACAGCGCCTATTTCCTGGAGGTTTCTTCACCGGGATTGTTCAGAGAGCTGCATACAGCTGACCATATCAAAGGGGCGCTGGGAGAACGCGTTCGCGTCCAGCCGGTCGCAGGCGGCAGGGCAGGCAGGGATCTGGTCGGGACACTGACTCAATTTGACGGATCCATGCTGACCCTGGATGTGGACGGGAAAACCAAAGAAATCAAGATGCAGGATCTCCGGGCGATCAACCTGGAACCTGAGGTTTAAGGAGGATTGGAAAAACTAAATTGAAACAGAGTAAAAAGAACAAGGAAGAGATCATCCTGGCGATGAAAGAGATATCCAGGCTGAAGGGGATCGATGAAGATCTGCTTTTCACAGCCCTGGAGGACGCACTGACTGCGGCCTATCGTAAGAACTACAATGACACCACCACTCAGGAGGTCAAGAGCATCGTCAACCGGGATACCGGGGAGATCAAGATCCTCAATCTGCGTGCCGTGGTGGAGGAGATCACCGATGAGACCGCCCAGATCCTTTTGGAGGATGCCCGCAAGATCAAACCATCCTGCGAAGTGGGCGACGTCATCGAAGAAGATGTGACCCCGGACAACTTCATGCGCGTGGCGGCTCAGAATGCCAAGCAGATCGTGACCCAGCGCATCAAGGAAGCGGAGCGCTCCATCATTTACAATGAGTTTTCCGAAAAGGAATTCGATCTCATTGCCGGCATCGTCCAGCGAAAAGACAAGGGCAACGTCTATGTGGACCTTGGCAAGATCGAGGCCGTCCTGGGTCCCAATGAGCAGATCCCGGGCGAACATTACGAATTCAACCAGCGGGTGGATCTCTACATCGTGGAAGTCCGCCAGAATACCAAGGGGCCGCTCATCACGGTGTCCCGGACCCATCCGGGTCTGGTCCGCCGCCTGTTTGAACGCGAAGTCCCAGAGATCTACAACGGGGTCGTCGAGATCAAGAGCACATCCCGGGAACCCGGTTCCCGGACCAAGCTGGCAGTCCACTCCAATGACCCCAATGTGGATGCCACCGGATCCTGTGTCGGCAACCGCGGTGCCCGGGTTCAGAGCGTCGTCTCGGAACTGGGCTCAGAGAAGATCGACATCATCGAATGGGACCGCGATCCGGCCAGATATATTGCCAACTCCCTGTCTCCCGCCAAAGTGGAAGCCGTTGTGGTGAACCCCAACGACAATACAGCCCGGGTCATCGTCGATGATTCCCAGCTGTCCCTGGCCATCGGCAAGGAAGGACAGAATGTCCGCCTGGCAGCCAAACTCACCGGATGGAAGATCGACATCAAATCAAGCCGTGATCCTCAGACCATGGCCGGATTCGAAGACTATGCCGATCTCATCTGGCATCCCGGCGATGAACCCAGAGAGCTTCCGCTGAGAAAGACGGAAAAGAAACCGGATGCAGCCGAAGCGGCAGCACCGGCTGAAGATGTCGCCGCAGCTGAAACGACCGCAGCCGAAGAGACCTCAGTCGAAGAGACTGCAGTTGAAACAATGGCGGAAGAAGAAGCAGGAGCAGAAGAAGCCGGAGCAGAAGAAGCTGCAATCGATGAGGCGCCGGCGGCGTCAGCTGATGAAGAGGCTGCAGCGGAAGATGCACAGGCAGGCTCTGAGGATGAAACTTCGAAGGAAGACCCGCTCTCGGAAGAAACACCATCCGAAGAGATCCAGGAATAACAGGATGGTCATGCAGGAGGTTTTATGAAACCGAAAAAAGTACCCATGAGACAATGTCTCGGCTGCATGGAAATGAAGCCGAAGAAAGATCTGATCCGTGTCGTGAAGAATAAGGAAGGCGAAGTCTCCCTTGACATGGTGGGCAAGAAACCGGGTCGCGGCGCTTACATCGACAAGAACATCATCTGTCTGGAAAAAGCGTTCAAGACGAAACGATTAAATAAAAATTTAGAAACCAACATCAGCGAAGAAATATATCAGTCCATGAGAGAGATCATCGAAAATGAATAAATTTTTGAATTTCCTGGGACTGACCAGAAAGTCCGGCAGCCTGGCTGCCGGTGGATATCTGGCAGAGACGGCGCTCAAGCGCGGCAAAGTAAGTCTCTTGCTCCTGGCCGAGGATGCCAGTGAGGGGACCAAGAAGAATTTCCGGGATATGGCCCGGCATTTCAATGTGGATCTCCTGGAGGTCTCCACCATGGACGAACTGGGCAGTGCCATCGGTAAAGGGCAGATCTCGGTCATCGGTGTAACCGATCCGGGCATGTCAAAAAAACTGAAGGAGCTGTGTATTGCGATGTAGTTCAAGGAGGAAAGAATGTCGAAACTTAGAGTTTATGAATTAGCCAAGGAACTGGACATTACAAGCAAGGAACTGGTGGCTTTGTTATTGGAGGAATTTGACATCAAAGTCAAAAACCACATGAGTGTCGTCGAGGAAGAGGATGCTCAGCTGATCAAGGAATTGATGGGCAAGGACAAGGCGGCCGGCGAAACCGCGGCGAAGACAACCGAGACACCGGCCAAGGCCGGCGAAACACCGGCTGCCCAGGCACCATCCGGCGAAGTCAAGCCGGGCAAACCCCTCTCCAAAAAGGAGCAGGCAGCCAGGGACCAGGCGGATGCGCAGGCCAAAGCCGAAGAAGACAAGAAAAAGAGCATCGTCGAGGTGTATGAAGAAGAGATCGCCGAGCAGGTGAACAACCAGGCCAAGAAGAGAAAACGCGGCCGCCGCGATGACGAGCCGGTGGAATCCAAGAACGTGGACATCATCACCATGGGCGAGACCATCATGGTCAAGGAGCTGGCCGACAAACTGGGCAAGCCCTATAACGAAGTCATCAAGACCCTGATCATGGGCGGCGTCATGGCAGCCATCAATCAGGAAGTCGATTTTGAAACGGCCGCCAAAGTGGCAGAGACCTACAATGTCATGGTGGACCGTGAAGAAAAGCAGGTCCTGGGCGCAGAGCTTCTGGATGAAGAGATCTCCGATGATGCGGATCTGGTCAAGCGGCCGCCCATCGTCACCGTCATGGGTCACGTTGACCACGGCAAGACCTCCCTGCTCGATGCCATCCGTTCGGCCCATGTCACCGATCAGGAAGCCGGCGGCATCACCCAGCACATCGGCGCTTACACCGTCAATGTCCAGGGTGAAAAACTGACGTTCCTGGATACCCCGGGCCATGAGGCCTTCACTCAGATGCGGGCCAGAGGTTCGCAGATCACCGACATCGTCATTCTGGTGGTGGCCGGTGATGACGGCATCATGCCGCAGACCCGGGAATCCATTTCCCACTGCAAGGCAGCCGGTGTGCCCATGGTCGTTGCCATCAACAAGATGGACAAAGCCCATGCCAACGCTGACCGCGTCAAGCAGGAACTGACTGAATTCGGCATGATCTCCGAAGACTGGGGCGGGGACACCATCATGGTGGAAGTCTCAGCCAAGGCGCGCACCAACATCGACAAGCTCCTGGAGATGGTGCTCCTGACTGCCGAAGTCATGGAACTGAAGGCAGATCCCAAGCGCCGGGCCAAGGGTACGGTGGTGGAAGCCGAGCTCGACAAGGGCAGAGGCCCTGTGGCCACGCTGCTGGTCCAGAACGGGACCCTGTCTGTGGGCGACTCCATTCTGGTGGGCAACACCTATGGACGGATCCGCGCCATGTTCGATGACAAGGGCAAAAAGATCAAGTCCGCCGGTCCCTCCATTCCCGTGGAGATCCTCGGCTTGTCCGATGTCCCTGAGGCGGGCGACCGTTTCTCAGAGGTCAAGGATGAGAAGACCGCCCGTAACATGGCTCAGCTGCGGCTGGACAAGGAACGGGCCGAGAGCCAGAGCAGCGGCCGCATGAGCCTGGAGGATCTGTATTCGCAGATCTCGGAAGGCCATGTGCAGGAACTGCCCATCATCGTCAAGGCCGATGTCCAGGGGTCCGTGGAAGCACTGAAGGGATCCCTTGAAAAACTCTCCACCGACGAAGTCAAGGTCCGCGTCATCCACGGCGGTGCCGGTGCCATCAATGAGACCGACATCATCCTGGCGGCGGCTTCCAATGCCATCGTCATGGGCTTCAACGTCCGCCCGGACAACAACGCCCAGGCCCTGGCCGACAAGGAAAAGATCGAGATCAAGAATTACCGCGTCATCTATAATGCCATCGACGATGTCCGCTCTGCCATGATCGGCATGCTGGAACCCGATGTCAAGGAAGTGGTCCTGGGCACGGCGGAATGCCGCGAGATCTACAAGATCTCTGCCATCGGCACCATTGCCGGCGCCCATGTCCTCACGGGCAAGATCGTGCGCAATGCTCAGATCCGGCTCATCCGGGACGGCGTGGTGGTCTACGAAGGCCAGCTGGCTTCCCTGAAACGGTTCAAGGATGACGTCAAGGAAGTGGCAGCGGGTTACGAATGCGGACTTTCCATTGAAAAATTCAATGACATCAAGGAAGGCGACATCGTCGAAGCCTTTGAGATGAAGGAAGTCAAGCGGAAGGAGCTCTAACATGGCAAAGCATCGCATGGATCGCATCAATGAAGAAATGAAAAAGGAAATGGCCAACATTCTGCGGGATATCAAAGACCCGCGGATGAAGGCCATGGTCTCGGTGACCGCTGTCCAGGTCACCAATGACCTGAAATACGCCAAGATCTTCCTGTCCATCTTCGGCAAGGACAAAGCTGAAGAAGAGGAGACGCTGGCAGCGCTGAACAAAGCCAAGGGGTATATCCGCCATCAGCTGTCGCTGACGCTGAATCTGCGCAACACCCCGGAGCTGAAGCTCATCGAGGACACCACCATCGACTACGGGATGCGCATCGACAGCCTGCTGCGCGATGTCATGCCCAAAGGGGATGCCCCTGCGGCAGCGGCGGATGCGGCCGCTGATCCGGCCGATGTACCCAATGAAACCCTGGAGGAGGATCTGGATGCCCTGGCAGTGGATGCCCTCTCCGGGGATGAGGAAGAAGACGAAAACGCATGATGAATCGATTTCCGGAAATCATCCGGCGCAGCAATAAAATCGGTGTGGCCTGCCACACGTTTCCCGACGGGGACGCCCTGGGTTCGGTCCATGCCATGGTGCTGGCCCTTCGCCACATGGGCAAGGAGACCTATATCCTGACCAAGGACAAGGTGCTGGATTCCCTGGATTTTCTTCCCCTGACGGAGGAGACCAATGCCTCGGATGCCCAGGTCCGGCCCGGGACCGATCTGATCATGGTCCTGGACTGCGGCAATTTTGACCGGGTCAGCTTCGATCAGAAGACCCTGGGCAAAACGCCCATGATGGTCCTGGATCATCACAAGTCCAATGATCAGTTCGGAGACTACAACCATGTGGATCCCACGGCATCGGCCACCGGCGAGATCATCTATGATCTTCTGGGGATGATGGGGATCCCGGTGAACTGGGAGATCGCCGCATCGCTCTATACCGCCATCACAACGGACACCGGTTCCTTTCGGTTCGAGGCCACCACGCCCAGGACCATGGAAGTGGCGGCAAAGCTTTTGTCTGTCGGGATCCCCCATCAGGAGATCGCCCGCAAGGTCTTCGATGAGAAGCCCCTGGACCGGGTGCGCCTCATGGGCCGGGCCCTGAACAGCCTGGAGTCCCACTACCAGGGCCGGGTCAATCTCATGTATCTGCGCGACCGCGACTTTACGGAACTCAATCTGCCCGACAAGGACACCGGCGACATCGTGAACTACGGCCTGGCGCCCAGTGAGGCGGAGGTCTCCATGATCCTGAAGGTACATGAGGGCAAGATCCGGGTCTCGATCCGGACCAAGCGCAAGGTCGATGCCGGGCTGTTTGCTGAGGTCTTTCAGGGCGGCGGCCACAAGCGGGCTGCCGGCTGTACGCTGATGACCCCCTCCTTTGCGGAAGCCAGGGAGATGCTGTTTCGGGAACTGGAGGCCTATCTGTACTGATGAATGGAATCTTAGTCATCGACAAGGGCCGGGATCTGACGTCCTTTGATGTTGTGGCACGGGTCCGCCGTCTGGCGGGCGAAAAAAAATGCGGCCACACCGGCACGCTGGATCCCATGGCCACCGGCGTTCTGCCGATCCTTCTGGGCAGCGCCACGAAGCTGGCGCCCTACCTGGTGGATTCGAAAAAAGAATACATCGCCGCCATGGTCCTGGGCCGGTCCACGGACACGCTGGACGTGACGGGGGAGGTCCTCGAGGAGATCGATGCGGCACAGATCGTCCTGACGCAGGAAGCGATCCGGTCTGCCATGGCAGGCTTCACCGGCGACATCCTCCAGGAGCCGCCCATGTATTCGGCCCTGAAAAAAGACGGCCAAAGACTCTATGATCTGGCGCGTCAGGGGATCACCCTGGCGCTGGAGAAGCGGCCGGTGACGGTCTATGAGCTGGAACTTCTGGATTACACCCATCCCATCATCACCTTCCGGGCGGTGACCTCCAAGGGAACCTACATCCGATCCCTGGTCCGGGACCTGGCCAAGGCCCTGGGCGTGCCCGGGACCATGTCTGATCTGCGGCGGACCCTCACCGGCGGGTTCACCCTCGATGAGGCGGTGACGCTGGAAGATCTGGCTGCACTTGACAGAGACCAAATACTTGATAAAATTATACAGGTCGAAGAGCCACTGGCTCATTATCCGCAGCATTGTCTGTCTGATGTCTATGTCCGCCTGCTGAAAAACGGGGTCCATCTCAAGGATCCGGCAGCAGTGAAAGGCCTCACAGACGGGACCTACCGGATCAAGACCCATGCAAATGAACTGATCGGACTGGCAGAATTCAGGGATCATGAACTGGTTCTCAACTGGCGGGCGTAAGGTGGTAGAATGATTATTTTAGATAACAACAATACAAAAAAACTGACGGAGAAAACATATATCGCGCTGGGCAGCTTTGACGGCCTGCACCGCGGCCATATGACGCTGATCAACCGCGTCGTGGACGAGGCGCTGCTCAACGATGCAAAAAGTCTGGTTTATACCTTTGCCAACCATCCGCTGTCGGTGGCAGCGCCGGAGCGCATGCCCAAGCTGATCATGGACAATGAGCAGAAACTGCACATTTTCCGGACGGCAGGCATCGACATGGTGGCCCTCATTGATTTCACCTTTGAGTACATGCAGACTTCAGCCGAGGATTTCATCAAACTCCTCCTGGATCAGTATAATGCCAAGGGGCTCATCGTCGGCTTCAACTACAAGTTCGGCCACATGAACACGGGCGATGTGAACTTCCTGAAGGAACTCTCGGAGAAATACCACTTCGAACTCATCGTCATCGATCCGGAAACGGACGAAGACGGACTGATCTCCTCCACCCGGATCCGAAATCTGATCCTGGAGGGAAGAGTCGGTGAGGCCGCCAGACTCCTGGTGGAGCCCTTCATGATGCGCGGCACCATTGTCGGCGGCAAGAAAAAGGGCAAGGCCATCGGGTTTCCCACGGCCAACATGACCATTGATTCCAAATCCGTGCTGCCCCGGGAAGGGGTCTACTACACCAACATCGATGTCGGCGGCCAGATCTACCGCGGCATCACCTCAGTGGGTGACAACCCCACGGTGTCCGACGACAACCCGGTTACGGTGGAGACCTATATCCTGGATTTTGACCGGGAGATCTACGGCGAGGAAGTCAAACTGTACTTCCTGGAGTGGATGCGGGAAATGGTGAAGTATGACAGCATGGAGGAACTCAAGGAACAGCTGCGTCAGGACAATAACTATGCCATGACGCGCAACATCGCCAATCTTCGTCAGGAAAAATAACCGGCAGCCTC
>CAYYVR010000038.1:0-11970 GCA_964475185.1 uncultured Clostridium sp.
TATTTATTCCATGCTATTTAATGAAACGATTAGGTTTACCAATATTTATTCTTTATAATTCCTTCTCCTGGCATTCGAATATAAATTTAACGGATGGTTACTATTTCATTCGTTAAATCGATTTCGGACATGGAAACGATTCCCCAAGGCCGATCCAGTACTCGGACAGATCTGACCGGGTATTTCATTATTCGCATCCATTGACTGAGTGCCCGCACTGCTGCCATCACCTGACATTGCAAGCCAATGATCCACGATTTTAACCGGATCGGTCGGCTGATGTCTTACCGTTCTGCCGTCACTGAACCACTACATTATCTTGGGGAGTACAAAAATGAAGGAAAATTTCTTAAGGAAAATTCTGTCAGCAGTCCTTGCAATCAGTATTGCAGTGCCGGGGGGCGCCATGGTCGCCCGGGCAGAAACAACGAAACCGGATCCCAGCGGAGAAGGCACAAAAATCTCTGAGCGTGCGAAAGCAGTCGCTGAACTGAAGCAGAGGCAATCCGTGGATCATCAGATGCCTGAAAAGGCTGATCCCAATGAGGAACTTCGTGTCATCGTTGAATTCAACACGATGGCCAATGAAGTCTCAAAATTCACCAGGGGTCTGAGCACCACATCCCGGATCCGAAATGAACAGTCTGCCTTTTTCAGTGAAGCGGATCGCAAAGGTCTGAATGTCCGGCGGATCAAAAGCTTCCGTGAAGTCATGAACGCCGCGGTGGTGAAGGTTTCACGTAAGAATATGGAAGTCCTGAAGACGCTGCCGGGCGTAGCGAATGTCTATCAGTCGATGGAATATGAGAAGCCCGAGCCCATGATGCTGGAGTCTGTGGGGACTGTCAATGCACCCTACACCTGGGATCTTGACTATAAAGGCGAAGGCCTCCTCATCGGGGTCATTGATTCCGGCTTTGATGTCAACCACAAGGACTTTGTGCTCACCGATGCCGATCAGGCCAAGCTCAGTGAAACGGATGTTTCAGCCAAAAATCTCAAGGGGAGCTATCTGAATGCAAAGTTCCCGTATGGGTACAATTACTATGATCAGAATCAAACGATCCTGGAATATGGTGAAAGCCATGGCCAGCATGTCGCAGGGACCATCGGCGCCAATGGGGATCAGGATGGAATCCGCGGGGTTGCGCCGGAAGCTCAGCTCCTGGCTCTTCGCGTATTCTCAAATGATCCGCTGTTTTCGACAACTTTTGAGGATGTATACATCGAAGCAATGGAGGATGGGATCGTCCTGGGCGCCGATGCCTTCAACCTTTCCCTGGGCGCTCCGGCTGCGTTCAGCCTGACAACGGAAACAGCGCTGGACCGTGCCGTTGCCAATGCCAGGAACTCCGGTGTCGTCGTTGCCATTGCAGCCGGCAATGACCGGAATGTAGTGGAAGGAACCAACCGCAAAGCGGCAGACTGGATGGTGGATCAGGGACTGATGTCCTCACCGGCACTGACCCGGGAGAGTTTTGCCGTTGCAGCCACAGACAAGACCCCTCAGAAATGGCTGGATGACAAACTGACCTACTGGACGGCAGCGGGACCAAAAACCGTGACCATTCGTCCTGCTTCCATGAGTCCGAACCCATTCGAAGTGTTTGGAGAAACGGAACAGGCCTTCGTCTATGCCGGTTTTGGATCCCTGGAGGGCTATACTGAAGCCGGTGCACAGGGGAAGATCGCAGTGGTTTCCAGAGGAGGCGATACGCCGAACTTCGTGGACAAGCTGGCGAATGCCCAGAAAGCCGGCGCCATTGGTCTGATCGTCCACAATAACCGCGAAGAATCCTTCCTTACCAATATGCTGGGCGGTGAAACAGCCAGCATCCCCTATATCTTCGCTGATGTGGCGACCGGGGAAGCCCTGAAGAATTCTGAACGTCAGATGATCCGCTTTGATGCCACTGAAAATGATCAGATCCAGATCGCTTCGTTCTCGACCTGGGGTCCGACCAACCATCTGCGGTTGAAACCTGAAATATCAGCACCAGGTCAGGACATCATGTCTACTCAGAACGATGATACCTATGGACTGATGTCGGGGACTTCCATGGCGACGCCCCACGTTGCCGGCGGAGCAGCCATTATTCGGGAGTACATCAACCAAAGTGACCGGTTTAAAGATCTCACCAAATTGGAAAAAGCTTCTTTGTCCAAGGTCCTGCTGATGAACTCGGCCAGAGTCCTTGAAATGGGCGGCGCGCCAAGAAGCCCGCGGGTCCAGGGAGCAGGGATCATGGATCTTGAGAATGCCGTGGAAACAAACACACTGGCCTACAACCCTGTCACCAGGGAAGCAAAGATCGAACTGCTGGAGGTTGGGCAGCCGCAATTTGACCTGGATCTGATGGTTGAAAACTTCGGAGATGAAAGCCGGACCTATAAAACACAAGTCAAAGTCATCACCGATGACATCGTGGATGGCCATTATACAGAGCTCTCCAGAGCGGTTCAGGCTGAGATCACCGGAATCAGTGAGCTGACGGTGGCTGCAGGTGAAAAATCGCCGCTGAATCTGCACATTGATTTTTCAGAGGATCCGATGGAAACCGAACAGTTTATCGAAGGGTTTGTGATCCTGACCGATGACCTCGGTTCAACCACCACAGTTCCTTTCATGGGCTTTTACGGGGACTGGAGCAAGCCGCAGATCCTGGATAATTTCATATCCTTTCCGGAACAGGATCCCAATGGCCCCAGCTTTTTTGAAGAATCCGGATTGCTGTACTATTCTCCTGCGGAGGATGGATTATACCTTCATCCGAACACCGGCATTGCCCTGAATCCGGGGACCGCAGCCGGTGAGGCCTTCGGAACAGACCACATTATGCCGCTTCTGTCCTTCCTGCGCAACGCCGAAGATTTCAGTTTTTCCATTCTTGATGAGGATCAGCAGCCGCTCTTTAACATCGGAACCGTGGAATGGATCCGAAAGATCAACCGTCTTTATGCCGGTGCCAGTCCTTCTGTCTGGATCGAAGAGGGCCAGTGGTACGGACAGCTGCAGAACGGGGTGATCCCGGATGGTAAATATTTCTACGAAATGAGAGGTAACATCAACTTCCCGGGTGCAAAGGAGCAGATCAGGCAGATCCCTCTGCTCATTGATACGGCCGGTCCGGTCATCACCAACGCAAAGCTCGAGGGGTCCACCCTGACCTTTGAAGCCACCGACGGACCGGCGGATCGCGGGGTCGGCATATTCAAACTATTCGTTTCCAACGGACAGTCCGATGCTGCATCTGAGATCGAAGTTGAGTTATCCCAGGATACAAAGTACACCGTGGATGTCAGTGACCTGATGGGAGAGGGTGTATACGAACTCTACATCAGCGCCTATGATCATCTGATCAACGAAACCATTCATCCTGTCGGCAATTATCCGGCAGAACCGTATACACCGTACCTGCTGATGTATGAGCCCATGACTTCCTCCAATTCCACGGATGTCCATGTTGTGGCTTATATTCTGGATCTGAATCACAAAGATCAGATCCAGCTGATCACCGAATCCAACGTGTACGATGATGTCGCCGAATTTGTTCCCATGGGCATCGTCCCCGACGACCAGGGCAAGCCATGGATCGAAGCCCCCCACTGGAAAATCGACACCACGATCCAGATGGAGACCGGATTCCGGTCGCTGAAGCTGCATGTCAGAGCCAAGGATGGCACGGAGGATTCCATCATTCGGTGGCTTGAGATCGATGACGGGGCACCGCAGCTGGATGTCTCAGTCCGGGAACGGGAGACCGTATCCGATCGGGCCGTTCTTGATATCACCATGCAGGATGCACTCCCATACCTGCGGCTTAAGATGAATACCGAAGAAATCTACCGCATCGATGCCTACGATGACGGGATCACTTCGATCACCAGAACACTGGAGAAGGAAGTTCCGCTTCAGGTCGGGGTCAATGAGTTCCGCTTTGAGCTCAGCGACGCCATGGGCAATGTGACCGAACATGCCATCGAGATCCTGCGCGAAGAGAAACCTGAAAATACGACCAGGATCTACGGCGCCAACCGGTACCATACCTCCATCGAAGTGAGCAGGCAGTCCTTCGACCGGTCTGACTGGGTCGTTCTGGTCAGTGGTTCAGCCACGGCGGACTCGCTGGTGGCAGGACCGCTTTCGGTCCAGCTGCAGGCTCCTGTGCTGCTGACGCCTGAACAGGGTCTGACCAATGAATTGACAGCTGAGATCAAACGGTTGGGTGCCACCAATGCAGTGATCGTCGGTGGGGAGGGCGTCATGCCGGCTGCCTTCGAAACCGCCGTTGGTGAACTGGGACTGAATGTCGAACGGCTTGGCGGATCGAACCGCTACGAGACGTCGATCCTTGTGGCCGAGAAGATCCAAACCATCTCACGGGTCACCGATCAGGCCATCATCGCCAATGGACTGACCCAGGTCGATGCGCTCACAATGGGCGCAGCTGCAGGAAGAATGGGCGTCGGGATCCTGCTCAGCAACGGCAGATCCATTGACGCGCTGGAATCCCATTTGGAAGCAATGGAATCTGTGATCCTGCTCGGCGGTGAAAATGCACTGTCGGCTGCCATCGAATCCAGGCTGACAGAACAGGATCTCATCGTGGAGCGGGTGTCCGGGACCAACCGGTATGCAACGGCAGCAGCCATTGCTGAGACATTCTACAAAGATCCGGCCGCTGTGATCATTGCAAATGGCGTTGTGCCCGTCGATGCACTGTCCGGTGCCGGGCTGAGCCTAAAATACAATGCGCCGATCCTGATCACGCCGGCGGACAGACTTTCACCAGACACAGAAACCTACATCCGCAACGCAGCGCCGAACAGAGCGTTCATTCTGGGCGGATCCATGGCCATCTCGGACGAAGTCAGAGCGGCCATCGAAACCCTTCTGAATTAAAAGAAGCATAAAATTTGCAGCAGGTCCAAAGCCGCTGTAAACCAACCCTCCGACTGACGGGTCTTTAAAGACCACTGTCAGCCGGAGGTCTTTTTTTGCCGGGGAAAAGAGATCACGGGCCACCGGTGGCACGGGCAACCGGTGGATAGAGGCACCTCAGTCGGAGGCAGTCCTCATGAACATAGCGGCAGGCGGTAATCCGTCAGAGGGTCCAACTGGAATGATCATGATCCTATTTTCAAAAACATTAGACCATTATCAAACAATTGATTGAGCATGATGAAAACGCAAAGTAAATTAAACCGTGATCTTGATCGATTGCACGCTGGAAACACAGTTATCCGACACCCATCAACACTTTATTGGATTCTCTCATGAGGTTCGTCAATGAAGGTCAGGTTATCAATTCCATAAATGTCTGTAAAACCGTTTAAACTAAAGGGGTTAAGTGATATATTTATTTATAAGTGGCACCTTCTATTGCGTCATTTTATAACCTGTTACGGGTTCAATTGTATTCAACCAATTGAAATCAACAGATGGCGCTTTCTTTGGTAACCTCTATTATCCTCGCCAGGCCAGACATGATCTGACCGGTGAAGTTAATCAACGCACTTACTTTTTCAGCACTTTTGAAATCGTTTCCCGCTCTGGACCTGGGTCAAATACCCGGCAATCAGGGCCTTGCCCGTCGCTGTGTTATCAAAAACATCATCCCCTTCGCCATTACCGTAACTTATCATCGTCGGAACGGATCTACAGGTGTAACACCGAACCGATGATGGATTGCCGTCGCAGCCAGATTTCTCATTAACTAAACAAGGAGTCATAATGGAGAGGAAATTTTTAAAACGAATTTTGTCCACAGTCCTTGCGCTCAGTATCGCGGTACCGGGGGGTGCCCTTACTGCCAGAGCAGAGACCCAAACGCCGGCGGAACCGTCTGATCTGTCACAGTATGTCACAGAGCGCGGAAAAGATCTGATCGATCAGGAACGGCTTGAAAAAGCTGATGTCGAGAAAACCGAGGTTGACTTAAACAAGGAAGTTCGGGTCATCATCGAATTCGAGACAGTGCCTAACAGGGTCTCTCTTTTCAACAACGGAACCAGTACATTATCCAGAATCAACAGTGAACAGGCAGATTTCTTCAATGAAGTCGACCGTACGGGCCTCGAACTGACGAAACTTAAGTCTTTCAAGGAGGTTTTCAACGGATCCAGCGTTAAAGTCGCGCTGAAAGACATTCCGGCCATCGAATCGATGAGCGGTGTCAAAAAAGTGTACCTGTCTCAGGAATATGAGAGACCGGAACCCATGATGATTGAATCCGTTGATACCATCGGAGCGCCCTTTGCCTGGGAAAGTGATTACAAGGGCGAAGGCTTCGTCGTCGGTGTCATCGATTCCGGCTTTGATACGGAACATCAGGATTTTGTCCTGACGAATCCGGATCTTGGCAAAATCAAAGAACGCAGTCTGATCGGCAAAGACCTGAAGGGGATGTACATCAATCCCAAGTTCCCTTATGGTTACAATTACTATGATCAGAACACCATCCTCAAAGAAGCGGGTGAAAGCCACGGTCAGCATGTAACCGGAACGGTTGCAGCCAATGGCGAAATCAAGGGTGTTGCGCCTGAAGCTCAGGTGCTGGCACTTCGTGTTTTCTCCAATGACCCATTGTTCTCCACTACCTTTGATGATATTTACATGGAAGCCATGGAAGAAGGCGTCGTCCTCGGTGCCGATGCATTCAATCTTTCACTGGGTTCACCTGCAGGCTTCTCCACGTTCATGGAAAGCGCACTGGATCAGGCAGTTTTAAATGCCAGAATGGCCGGTGTCGTGGTAGCCATGTCCGCCGGAAATGACCATAATCTGGTCGACGGCTGGAGCCAGACCGCAGCTGACTGGATGCCTGACCAGGGGGTCACCGGTTCACCCGGACAGACACCTGAAAGCATTTCCGTCGCATCCAGCACCAAGACCCCCAAACTTTATGAAAACACCTATGTTACCTACGAAACAGAAGACGGACCGGTCAATGCCATCGTATTGCCGGCATCCGCCAGCCCGGATCCGGTCGACACACTGGGTGAAGAACCGCTTCCTTTTGTTGACGCAGGTTATGGATCAGCCGCTGCCTATGCCGCTGCCGGAGCAGAAGGCAAAGTAGCGCTCGTTTCCAGAGGCGGGGACACCCCGAACTTTGTTGACAAGCTGGCCAATGCAGAAGCTGCCGGAGCCATCGCGCTCATCGTCTATGACAACCGTGTCGGTGATTATGTCAATATGGCCGGAGAGCCTACGATCCCCTACATGTTCATGTCACAGGCAGATGGTCTGGCGATCCTCGCACTGCCTGAAGGCGAGCGGATGATCTCCTTTGGCAGAACGGAAATCGAAAATCCGACGATCCAGATCTCCGACTTCTCCTCCTGGGGGTCCACACCGGACCTGAGACTCAAACCTGAGATCACAGCGCCGGGAACCGCCATCTACTCCACTCTCAACGACGATACGTACGGCGTCATGTCCGGTACATCCATGGCCTCTCCTCATGTGGCAGGAGCCGCCGCCGTCGTTCGCGAATACATGAGCAGAAACGAACCGTTCAAGAGTATGACGAATGGCGAAAAAGCCCGTCTCTCCAAGGTTCTTCTGATGAACTCAGCGAACGTTTTACTCAATAATGGAATTGCCCGTTCACCAAGAGCACAGGGTGCCGGTCTCATGAACCTTCAGAATTTGGTTGAGACCAGAACCCTTGCCTACAACCCTGCAAACAAGGAAGCCAAGCTGGAACTGAAAGAAGTTGCAGAAAAGGCGCTGGATCTGAATGTGACGGTCGAAAACTTCGGCAACGAAGCGCTGACCTACACCGCTGAAGTGATCCTCCTCACCGATGACATCGAGGATGGGCACTACACAGAACTATCAAGAAACGTTGAATTTGCACTTTCCGGCAACACGGAACTGACCGTTGCAGCCGGTGCCAAAGCACCGCTGAACCTGAAAGTCGATTTCTCCGCTGATGAGATTGCCTCAGAGCAGTTCATCGAAGGATTCATCGTACTGACCGACAACAACGGCAGCACCACCACCGTGCCTTTCATGGGCTTCTACGGTAACTGGAGCAAGCCTCTGATGCTGGATAACTTCCGGTCCGACCTTGGAATGGATCCTGATGGAGAATCTTTCTTCATGGCTTCCGGTCTTCTGACAGAACTCAACGATGGCGGATTGTACTACCTCGAAAACGGAACCGTCTGGCTCAACCCGGCCAATCCGATCTCCTGGTATGTTGGAACCAACAACATCTATCCTTATCTGTCCCTGCTCAGAAATGCCGAAGAACTGAAGTTCTCGATTCTGAATGAGACAAAGGAAAGCATCTTCACCATCGGTTCGGTGGAAGATCTGCGCAAGATCAATCGCCTCTATGCCGGCACTTCACCCGTTCGCATCGTCAACGAAGGCGTCTGGTACGGAAATCTTCAGGACGGATATATTCCGGACGGAAAGTATTTCTACGAGATCAAGGGACGGATCAACTATGAGAATGCTGTAGAGCAGACCAAGCAGATCCCGCTCCTGGTCGATCACACGGCTCCGGTCATTACGAATGCCAAGATCGAATGGATCGACGGCAAGTACATCCTGAGCTTCGAAGCAACGGACGGACCGGCCGATCGCGGTGTCGGCGTTGGTGATTTCATCGTTTCAAGTTCCTTTGAAGGAACCGACAACGATCTGGAATTTGAAGCCAACGAGGACAATGTTTACAGTATAGACGTAACGGCCAACATGATGGAAACGGACGTCGAAGAAACCGGAATGGGGCAGCTGTACATCTTCGCCTACGACCTGATTTACAATGGCGGCGTCACACCGGTCACATATACCTATGAAGACACAAGTTCACCGATCATCATCATCAACGAACCCGTTGATATTTCTGAAACCACAGAAGTGCTGGTCAAGGGTGCCGTTTTAGGCATCACAGACCTTGAAACCATCGAAATCAGTTCCGGTGACGAGCTGATCGTGGCTGAACCCACCTACGTAGCAGAAGGCCTGGTTTACGATCTGGATGGCAACCCCATCTACTATGGACCGCACTGGACCTATGAAGAGACCATCACCATGGAACCCGGCTACACCCCGGTCAAGGTCATGGCCAGAGCAACGAATGGCATCGAAAACTCCATCAACCGCTATATCTATGTGGATGATGGCGACCCAGAGCTGACGGTTTCCGTTCAGGATCGGGATCCGGCCTCAGCCAAGGCAGTCTTTGACATCGACATGAGCGATGCACTGCCATACCTGCAGCTCTATCTCAACGGAGAACAGATCTTCCTGTTTGACGGGTTCGATGCATCCGTTGCACCGGCTGCAGAATCCATCACCCATGAAGTCGACCTGAAGGTGGGAGATAACTACTTCGACTTTGAACTGGTCGATGCCATCGGCAATGTCACAACGCTCAGAGTGAAAGTGACACGCGGCGAATCCGGTGACAAAGTCATCCGGATCTTTGGAAGCAACCGCTACCTCACCGCCATCGAAGTCAGCAGGGAAGCCTTTGAAACGGCTGATACGGTCCTCATCGTCGATGGACAGACAGGTGTTGACTCCCTCCTGGCCGGACCTCTGGCCGTGCAGATCAATGCACCGATCCTGATGGTCGGCAAAACCGGTCTGACCAATGAACTGACCGCTGAGCTCCGGCGCCTGGGTGCCACCAACGCCATCATCATTGGCGGAGAACTCGTTGTTCCTGAATCCACCAAGGCAGATCTTGAAGCCCTTGGAATGGATGTGGAACGGATCGGCGGCAGAAACCGCTATCAGACCTCCGTCATGGTCGACAGCAGAATTCGCGATTACTCCGGTAATATCGAAGATGCAGTCATCGCCAACGGATACACCATGTTTGATGCACTGGCAATCGGTGCACCGGCCGGTAAGATGGGTGTCGGCGTGCTCTTCAATGATGGAAAGACGATCACCCCCATCGAATCAGCACTTGCTGATGTTACGAACGTATATCTGCTGGGCGGAGCGCTCTCAGAGTCCGAAGCCGTTGAAGATGCTCTGATCGCAAAAGACATCGAAGTGGAACGTGTCTCTGGCGCCACGCGCTACAGCACAGCCGTTGCCATCGCCGAACGATTCTACAAAGACGTCGATCGGGTCATCGTTGCCAATGGTACAGTTCCCTTCGACGCTCTGACCAGTGTCGTATTAAGCGCTAAATACAATGCCCCATTACTGCTTACACCTGCCACTACCCTCAGCCCTGAAACCAGAGATTACATCCTGAACCTGATGCCTAAAATGGTTTATGTTCTGGGTGGCGAGCTGGCAATTTCCGAAGAAGTCCGGTTAGAGATCGAAGCGTTGCTGAAAACCGAAACGATCAAGCTGGTCTCCATCAATGACTTCCACGGGAACGCAGTGGAAGGCGGAAAGAACCCCGGGCTTGCAAAAATAGCCGGTGTTCTCAATGAAATGAACGAAGAAAACCAAACCTATTTCTTATCTGCCGGCGACAATTTCCAGGGTACAGCCATTTCAAACCTTACCCACGGCGCAGTGGTCAATGAGGCGTTCCGCCTGATGGACCTGACTGCATCTGCCATCGGCAACCACGAATATGACTGGGGCAAGAACATGATGACGGAATGGTCCGAGGAGGGGGGATACCCCTTCCTGGCCTCCAACATCGAGTACAAAGACTCCGGAGAGCCCGTTGATTACGCCGAACCGTGGATGATCGAGACCGTGACCCTGGAAAGCGGCAAGGAAGCCAGAATCGGGATCATCGGAATCGCAACCCCTGAGACGGCAACAAAGACACTGCTGGCCAACGTGGCTGACATCAACTTCACGGATCCTGTGGCTGCCACTGAAAAGTGGGTCACCTATCTCCGTGAAACGGAAAAAGTTGACGCAGTGGTCGCTCTGACCCATCTGGGCGGATTCATGGAAGAAGGCGTGCTGACCGGCGAACTCAAAACCTACGTCGATGGCATCGAAGGCGTGGATCTGGTCTTCTCCGGCCATACCCATCAGACCATCGACACCGTCGTCAACGGTGTACAGGTCCTCCAGGCTTACTACAACGGCCGCTCTCTTTCAGTGGGCAGCCTGACCTTCAACACCTACGATTCCAGACTGCTTGCAGTGGACGGAAATGTCGATGAGATCTACAAGAGAGTTGCTGACCTTCCGGTGGACCAGGAAGTGGCTGACGCCATCGCTGCCTATGAAGAAGCGCTGGCACCGATTCTCAATGAAGTCATCGGCACCAACGTGCGGACGCTGGATCATGATCCAGGGACCACAGGACTTACTCCGCTGGGACAGTGGTCTGCCAAGACGTTATCAGAACTGGGAGAAACGGACATCGCCATCATCAATGGCGGCGGAATCCGTGAACCCATGCCGGAAGGTGACATCACCATGGGCACCATGTATGCGCTGTTCCCCTTCGACAACACGCTGGTCACTCTGAAAGTCAAAGGATCCAAGCTCTTCGAGCTCATCGAGCATGGCATCGATCCGCCAAGTTTCAGAGACGGTCAGTTCTACGGCGTCAAGGTCACAGCAGATCTTACAAAGCCCTATGGATCACGGATCACCTCCATGACCCTGCAGAATGGCGATGCCATCGAGCCCGATACCTATTACTCTGTATCAACTCTGGACTTCGTCTATACCGGCGGAGACATGTATGACTTTGATGGCGCAATCGAAGTTTTCGATACCTTCGTACCTGTTCGCGATGCGCTCGCAGAACACATTAAGGAAGTCGGTACCGTAGACCACGTATATGACGCCACAGCCTATGTCGTGGATTAGTTCCGCAAAATCTCAGCTGCCCTTCGGGGCAGCTCTTTTTTTCGAAGTGCTGACCCGGGGGGATCACACATCTTGCCGATTTCAGAAAATCCTGGCTCTGAATCATCCCTGAAAGAGCCGGAAAACTGACCGGTAAATTTTGGGGGAAGTTTCGGGCGGTTTTTGACGTTTTTTGGGACATGACGTTTTTTGGG
>CAYYVR010000038.1:12070-18998 GCA_964475185.1 uncultured Clostridium sp.
TGACGTTTTTTGGGACATGACGTTTTTTGGGTGTTGACAATGTTGACCATTATGGTATACTTTATAAGTCGGCAAAATATGGCGCTATGGCCAAGTAGTAAGGCAGAAGCCCGCAAGGCTTCCATACTCCGTGTGCAATTCCGGATGGCGCCTCCACAGTAAAACCCCTGAGTGATCCAACTGGAATCGCTCAGGGGTTTTGACCTGTTTGGGTCATTTGATGAGTAAGCGTTAGAACATATCCCGCCGGCTGAGGAAGATGCCGGTGACGATGGTGGCTGCGATCATGATCAGGCTGACGATCAGGGTCCCGTTGGCTCCGCCGGAGAAGGGCAGTCCGCTGGTGTTCATGCCGAAATAACCGGCAATGATCTGAGGGATGGTCAGCATGATGGTGATGGCGGCCAGAAATTTCATGACGATATTCAGGTTGTTGGATATGACGGAAGCAAAGGCATCCATGGTGCCGGCCAGGACGTCGCCGTAAATGGTGGCCATTTCGATGGCCTGGCGGTTTTCAATGATGACGTCTTCCAGCAGATCATGATCCTCTTCATATCGTTTCATCAGATCCAGTTTCAGCATTTTGTCCAGTGTCGCTTCGTTGGACTTCAGGGAAGTGGTGAAATAAACCAGGGATTTCTGAAGAGAGAGCATATGGATCAGCTCCCGGTTTTTCATGGATTTATACAGGCGCTTTTCCACCATGACGCTCTTTTTGTCGATCTGACGGAGGAAAATCAGGTAGTAGGCAGAGATCCGCTGGAGGATCTGAAGGATGAAACGGGATTTCTTAAAGGTGTAGAACGTCCGGATCTTCTCCTCGGAAAAATCGTGGAGGATCCGGGAGTCTTTCAGACACACCGTCACCAGATAATCCGGCGTGTGGATGATGGCCAGGGGATAGGTATCATAGCTCAGGGAGTTCTCTTCCGTTTCCGTAAAGGGAATGTCGACTAGAAACATAAGCGTGTCATCTTCCGAGTCGATCCGGGAGGTCTCATTGTCATCCATGGCAGCCCGCATGAACTCCAGGGGAATGCCGGTTCGCTTGGCCACCAGCATGAGTTCCTGCTCTTTGGGGGCGGTGACGTTGATCCAGCAGCCGGGCTCGATGGCTGTGATCTCCTGCAGTTTATTGTCATCGATGGACGTGCTTTTATAGATTTTGATCATTTCACTTACCTCGTTTCAATTTCACAGCCCGTAACGTCGTGTTTATTTTCATTGAGGGCTAAATCGACGATTGACGGCGCACTGTGAATCTTGCAGTCTTTAGAATCTATTATATGCTGAAAACGACACTGTTTGCACTAAAACGGGGGAATAACGCCTTTAATAAAATTGGACGAACCCGGAATTAGAAGTATAATGGATTGTCTGAAGAAGTAACTGACACAATTTTTAAAAAAGAAGGTTTATCATATGTCTCTGTATTATCAGGAAAAAATTACGCGAAACAAAGTCCCCTTCATCACCGGACTGGTCATCGCCGGTGCCGCACTGCTGGTCATCGCCAATGCGCTGAATGAACATTCGGTGATCAGGTGGCAAAGTCTGCTGGATAGCGCATTGCTGTTCATCTTTGTCTTTCTGGGAATGGCCATGATCCGCAGTTCCAAACGGGGCTTCAAATATACGCTGGTGGGCAATGAACTGATCATCCGCGAGGAAAACTCAGGAAAGTTCAAAGTCCAGGACCGGATCTCGCTGGGATCCATCCAGACGTTTATTCCTGCACCGATGCTGGAAAAACTGAACTGCATCCGAACTGACATCACCTGTCTGTTCCACCGGTCCTGGAAACTGACTTATCTGGAAAACGGCAAGCGCAAAACGGTGATCATCCGCCCCTCCGAACGCATGGCAGCATCCATCCGCAAGGAGATCGGAAAGCTGGAGGGACTCCAGGGGTAGGATCAGAGGTCTCGCCATCAGGATCAGGATCTGAAACCATGCAGCCAACCCAGTGTTTAAACCAATCAGCACCATCCGGGCACCATTCAGGCTTCTTGGATGGTGCTGATTTCATGTATAATGAGATGGGTGATATGATTGGGAAACATCAAAAATCGATTGAATGAAATAAATGAAACCATAACAGTCCGCGGCACCATGCCGGGCCATAAAGGGAAGATCTTTCTGGATGGCGGCCACGACGTCACGGAACTCACCGGTGCAGACAATCTGCAGAAACCGGCGGGGATCATCCGGGCAGCGGAGGAACGGGCGGCACAGGTCTACGGGACAGCCTTTGCCCGGTATCTGGTGAATGGATCCTCCGGCGGGAATCTGACGCTGCTGTTCAGTTTTTTCAGGGAAGGCGATTCCATTCTCGTGGAGCGCAACTGTCATAAAAGCGTATTCAACGGGATCCTTCTGCGCAAACTGAAGCCCGTTTACCTGTGGCCTGCCTTCGATGCGTGGGGCAACGCCCTTCCGCAGTCGGCGCAGCAGGTGGAGGAAGCCCTGGAACATCATCCGGAAGTCAAAGGCGTCCTTTTGACGCTGCCTTCCTACAAAGGGTTTGTCAGTGACTATGAGCGAATCTACAGCGTGACAGGAAAAGCCGGTGTCCCGCTCCTCATCGATGCGGCCCATGGGGCTGCGCTGGCCGGGATGGTAGGATTTGAGGATTTTTATACTTCCTGTGACGCCATGGTCATCAGTGCCCATAAATCGCTGGCCTGTCTGAACCAGGGGTCCCTGATCCTGGGCAACCGCCCGGCGGACCAGCCGGTCATTCTCAAATACAGCAATATGTTTCAGACCACCAGCCCCTCCTACCTGATCATGGAATCCATCGAAGAAGCGGTGGAGGAGCTGGCCGCCGGAAAATATCTCGACCCTCCGGATCTGGTCGGCGATGCCTATTCGGTGCTGCGCCTGAACCCAAAGGCGGACGGCGTCCGCATGGATCCCTGGAAACTGCTGATCCATGCCCCCGGCAGCGGAGATCGTATGGAAGATTTTCTGGAAGCGTGCGGGATCTATCCGGAGATGCATGATCCCGACTCGGTGCTGATGATGCTGAGTCCTTGCAATGGGCCGGAGGAAACGGAGTACCTCAGAGCCTGTCTTGCAAAGCTCGATGCGCAGCTGCACTTGGAACTGACCGCAGCGGCCCGGCCCGGGGACGTCCCTTCGACAAGGGATCCCTCTGACCGGATCCCTGTTCCAGCGCAAAGGCTCTTGCCCTGGCAGGTGGAGGATGGATTTCGGGAAGTCCCGCTGCGGTCGGCGGCGGGATCCACTGCCCAGGAGCAGGTGATCCCGTATCCGCCGGGGATCCCCATCCTGCTGCCCGGAGAAGTCATCGACAAGGCCATGGTGGATTACATTGAATTACTGAGCAGCCAGGACATCGAAATCATCGGATTGCATGATGGCAGGCTGCGCTGCATCGAGGAGGAACAAGATGGGCATACTGATCGCCATTGAAGGCGTTGACGGATCAGGAAAACAGACTCAGTCGGACCTTTTAACGCGGAATTTGAACAAACTGGGCGAGGATGTCATGAAAATCGGCTTTCCCGATTATGAATCCAAGTCGTCTGTTTTAGTCAAAATGTATCTGATGGGGGAGTTCAGCACAAATCCCAAAGACATCACAGCCTATCAGGCGTCGACTTTTTTTGCCGCCGACCGCTACGCCTCCTGGATGACCGGCCAGTGGAAGAGCCACTATCAAAAGGGCGGCATCGTGCTGGCGGATCGCTACACCACCGCGAACATGGTCCATCAGGCCGGCAAGATCCGGGACCGGGCGGAGCGGGACCGGTTCCTGGAATGGCTGTATGATTTTGAATTCCATCTTTACGGCATCCCCGTACCGGATCTGGTGTTTTTCCTCGATGTGCCGCCCGTATTCCAGCAGCAGAACGTCCAGGCCCGTAAGAATAAAATCACCGGGGGCGATCAGCAGGATATTCACGAAGCCAGTGCGGAACATCTGGAGGAAGCCTATGAGTCCGCCAATTACGTTGCCCGTAAATACCACTGGATCAAAATCGACTGCATCAGAGACCATCGGATGAGGTCCGTTGAGGATATCGGGGAAGAGATCCTGGGCCATGCCCTGGCCAAGATCCGTCAGCTGAGAGATCAGGAAGAACCAGAGTCCACATAGACCAAAATTTCAGGGACTCCCTTCAAACCCCAGCGCATGACATTCAGTTATTCGGTCTCCTCAATTTGGTCTCCTCTATTCGGGTTCCTTTATCCGGTCTCCGTCACTGGATCTCGATCACGGATCTTCGTCATTGATTTCCGTCGTTGATTTTCCTCATTGACCTCCATGATTGATCTCATTCCTCCATGCGCATCTGACGTGGAGCATGCATTCTGTATCCTGCATCATCAAAAGGAACCATCGACCGTCGGTCCATGGTTCCTTCTCTAATTGGCGTGTTTTGCAGGACCGGTCGGGCTGCTCCGGTCCGTTCAGGGAAGTCAGTTCATTGGCGGTAAATCCCGGATCCAGTGATGATTCGTCGGTTGTTCTCCTTTATAAAAAAGTCCTGCCGGCGCCTTCCGGGAGGATTTGGAAGGGTCAGCGCCCGGTGCACCGGGTCAATCTCAATGGCGGGATCATATCAATGAACGCCTTCTTCGCTGGTTTCAGCCTGATTATAGCGCCATGTGCCATAAACGGGCAATATGAGGTATAATTACTATATACAAACCCACTGACAGATCTTGATACTATTTTTTACGATAAAGGAGGGTTCACCATGAAACTCGTCATCGCCATCGTCAACGACGAAGATGCACTGGACTTGCTGGATGAACTGACAGACAAGGAATTTCGGGTTACCAAACTGGCCTCGACCGGAGGTTTTTTAAGAAGCGGAAACACCACCATGATGATCGGTGTGGAAGACGAAAAAGTGCAGGAAGTTCTCAAGATCATTGAAGAGACCTGTAAAACCAGGCATCAGATCGTGTCCAATCCATCCCCTCTCTCCACCACAACGGGGGTCTATGTCCCGTACCCGGTGGACATTGAAGTGGGCGGAGCTACCGTGTTCGTAGTGGATGTGGAAAGCTTCATCCGCGTGTAGAAGGAGTGTTCCCTTGATCGGTTTCGAACAAATCAGAGAAAGTCTGCGGGGTGCCTCAAAAAGCGGCACCCTCGCTCATTCCCATATTCTCGTCGGCCCTGATGGCATCGGGAAATCACCCATGGCAAGAAGTCTGGCCGGACTGATCCTGGATCCCGATGCTGACCGGGTGCGTGATTATGTGGATATCATATCAGTGCGCCCGGCGGGGAAATCCATCGGCGTCGATGAAGTCCGCCGGATCATCGGCGAGGCCAATATCATGCCCTTTGAAGGCAATCGCAAAGTCATCGTGATCTACAATGCGGAGCTTCTGACGACACAGGCGCAGAATGGGCTTTTAAAAACCATTGAAGACCCATCGCCCGGTGTCTATTTCATTTTACTGACCAAGACGCTGGATAATCTCCTGCCGACGATCCGCTCGCGCTGCGCCATCCATCGTCTGTTTCCCATGTCCAGGGAACAGATGGCCAGATACATCAGCGATCATCATCACCTCACGGGTCCGGCCCTGGATGAGGCGGTGGCCATTTCACGGGGGATCCCGGGTCAGGCCGATGCGTTCATCGAAGACCCCGGCCGGCGGCAGTTCTTTGACCTGGTGCTGGAATTCCTCACGGATCTTTCCACCGTCAAATCCCTGCAGGACCGGAACTGCCTGAAGATCCTCGGCCGCAACAAGATCATCCTCGATGCGGGCCCGGAGGAATTTCTCCAGAGTGTGCTCTGGGCCATCCGTGATCTGGCCTGCCTGAAGACCGGGAAAGATTACAAAAATCTCATCTTCCTGTATAATATGGAGAGGATGAACGTATTGGCTGCGCGTTTTACCATGGCCAGACTCACCCGAATCGCAGACCTGTGTGAGAGTGCAGGTCGGCTTCTGGAACCCGGCCGCAACATCAACCGGGAGACCGTCGTCGATCGGACGCTCTTTCAGCTAGTGGAGGAAACTTAATGGTTAATATAGTTGGAGTCCGCTTCAAGAAGGCCGGGAAGATCTATTACTTCGACCCGCTGGACATGGAGCTGGCACTGGATGACGCCGTCATCGTCGAAACGGCCCGCGGCGTGGAGCTGGGCGTCGTTTCCATGGCAATGAAAGCCATCGGAGATGATGAAGTGGTTGCGCCGTTGAAACCTGTCCTTCGGAAAGCGACGGACGAAGATGTGGACCGGCATCTTAAAAACATCGCCCGGGAAAAGGAAGCCATATCGATCTGCAAGGAAAAGATCGCAGCCCACGGCCTGGACATGAAACTGGTGGACGTCGAATTCACCTTTGATATGAATAAAGTCATTTTCTACTTCACCGCCGACGGCCGCGTGGACTTTCGGGACCTGGTCAAGGACCTGGCATCCGTATTCCGGACCCGCATCGAACTTCGTCAGATCGGCGTGCGCGATGAAGCCAAGATGAAATCAGGGATCGGTCCCTGCGGACGGACGCTCTGCTGCGCCTCTTTCCTGTCTGATTTCACGTCAGTATCCATCAAGATGGCCAAGGAGCAGAACCTGTCGTTGAACCCCACTAAGATCTCAGGGATCTGCGGACGCCTCATGTGCTGTCTCAAGTACGAGCAGGAGACCTACGAAGATATCCGCAAACGGCTTCCGCGCTACGGCAGCATCGTCAATACGCCGCTGGGCCGCGGAGAAGTCATCATGAACAACACCATCAAAGAACAGGTCAAGGTCAGGATCTTCGGCGATGGGGAGGATGTCATCGAATATTTTCCCATCTCCGAATGTGAGATGATCAAAGGCAGCTATGAAGACAACTCCGCCAGAAAAGATGAGAACCAGAACGGAGAGGGGGACCAGGGACATACTGCCCGCCCCCCGAGGGAAAAAAGAAAGTC
>CAYYVR010000039.1:0-18995 GCA_964475185.1 uncultured Clostridium sp.
ACAACAAAAACGGAGGAAGAGACATGAGAACGACAAAAAAAACTCTTTTCATTGGTTGTAAGTTTATGCCTGATGTTCATCATCACGCTGACAGCTTGTACTCCGACGGGAACGGACACGACCACAGCCGGTTCCCAAAGTGACACGACCACAGCGGGTTCGTCGACCACGACCCCAGACACAGATGTGACATTCACCCCAGGGACCTATTCATCCACCAAGATGGCCAACAACGGTCCCCTGACGGTGACGGTGAAATTCACAGAGAATGCCATTGAGGGCATTACGGTGGATGAGAACAAGGAAACAATCGGCCTGGGAACTGCCGCCATAGACAAACTCTCAGGTCAGATCAAAGACAATCAGTCCCTTGACGTTGATTTTGTCTCCGGTGCGACGTTTACCTCCGTCGGATTCATCGCCGCCGTGACCGACTGCGTCGAGCAGGCCAACGGTGATGTGGCCGCCCTAAAGGCTGTCCCGGTGGAACAGGCAGAAGCCAAACATGAAGATCTTTCCGTGGATCTTGTAGTGGTCGGTGGCGGCAGTGCCGGTATGGCAGCAGCCACTCGCGCCGCTCATGAAGGACTGGATGTTGTGATCCTTGAAAAAATGGCCTACACCGGCGGTGCCAGCATGATCGCCGGCGGCAGCATGGTCATTGCCGGATCTCAGCTGCAAAAGGACAAAGGGGTCACAGATGACACACCGCAGATCATGGTCCAGGATTTCCTGACCAACGGCAGTGATCTCAATGACAGGCAGCTTCTGACGATGTACGCAGAGAACGTGGGACCCACCATCGACTGGGCCATGGAGGAACTGGACCTGAAATTTGTCGGCGACATGCAGTTCAATGCTGAGTACACGAAGGATCGGGTCATGGCACTGGAAGGCGGCGCGCCCGGCTATGCCAGAACGCTGCGCACAGCACTGGACGGATCTGATGCCAAACTGTATCTTGAAACAAGAGCGGAAAAACTCATCGTCGAGGATGGCGTTGTAACCGGTGTTGAAGCCAAAGCCGCCAATGGCAGCACCTATACGATCAAAGCAAAGAAAGTCCTTCTGGCCACCGGCGGGTTCGGCAACAATGACGATATGCTCTCTGACGAACTGAAGAACGTTCTGTATTACGGTCCCATGTCCTCCACCGGTGACGGCCACAAGATGGCTGAGGAAGTCAATGCCAAATTCCAGCTCATGGATTACGGCAAACGCTATCCCAATGGCGTGGAAGTCGCCAGCGGCATCGGTAAATCAACGATCTACGGCAATCTGGCGGCGTTCTCGGAAAGTGCGATCCTCGTGAACAAGTCCGGCAGCCGGGTAGTCAACGAGCGTGCCTCCAACAAAGCGATCCTGACCGAGCAGCTCAAAGCAGAAGATCAGCAGCTGTACCTGGTGATGGATGCAGCAACCTATGAAGCCTTCTCCGGCAATCTGGCAGCCAACAGCATCACCCAGGAAGATCTTGAACGGTGGATCAGCTACAACGGTGAAAAAACACCGGTTCTGGTCAAAGCCGATACCCTGGAGGGAGCTGCGAGCCTGGCCGGCATTGACGGGACAGCGCTGAAGGCTACTGTAGACAAATACAATGGATATGTGGCCAGCGGCAACGACGCAGAGTTCGGCAGAAAAGCCGAATACATGAAATCCCCTGTGGGTGACGGTCCCTACTATATCGTGGAACAGAAACCCAGATTTGCAACTACCATGGGGGGTGTGGTCGTCACTGAACAGATGCAGATCGTGGATGCCGACGGCAAAGCCATTGAAAATCTCTATGCAGCCGGCGAACTGGTCAATGGGGTCCATGGCGATGATTCAGCACCGGGCGCAAACCTGGGCTGGGCCCTGACGTCAGGAAAACTGGCCGCAGACAGCATTCTGGAAGCATTGAAGTAAAAAATATCACTGCCGGGAAAACCGGCATCCAGCCTCAGTGGATCTGATACCATTCACTGATCCTTAGTTGGTCCCGATCAGCAAGTTTCTGCACCTGCAGGAGCCTGCTGATTTTTTTGGCTGAAAAATCACTGTTAACCACTCCCTTGGACGTTCACGGGTTTTCAGGAAAATCCATGGACTGAATTGCCCAGTGCCAGGATCTGAATTAAAATTCAGAGGAGATCACCGGCAGCAGCGTCTCACCATCGGGACAGATGGAAGAGATCAGTGCAAGTCAAAGGGCAAGTCGAAATATAATGAGTCAGACAAACATGTTTGATCTATGCTAAAATATAAGTTGGTCCAAGGACATCTGCCATATTTCTTCTTGCGCAGGATCCTAAGCGGATGGGATCTTCTGAGAGGCAGGATCCGGCCGAGGAGTTGCCGGACCGGACCTTTTGCAGATAAACGAAAGAAGGATTTGGGTTTGACTAAACTTCAGGGAAGATAGGAACAAAGCCTGTCATCATCAAATTTAGTCATAAAACTTAGTGAGATCAAAAACTTAGTGAGATCAAAAGCCTAGTGAGATCAAAAGCCTAATGTGTTCAATATCTTTAAACGGTAAAAAGTATAAAGGTACAGTTAAAAATTAAACGTAAGAGAGGGGCATCAGCCAGCATATGATCGGAGCAGATTTTTTGATCAGTCATAAAAATGAGAAGAACGTGAACCGGGGCGACCGGTATAAATTATCCCTGGTGAGTCTGGGATGTGACAAAAACCGGGTGGATTCGGAGATCATGCTGGGGATGCTGGGGAATAAATACCAGATGACTGAGGATCCCATGGCCGCCGACATCATCATCGTCAATACCTGCGGGTTCATCGATGCGGCCAAGGAGGAATCCATCAATACGATCCTTGAGATGGCAAGGTTCAAGGAAGAGGGGCAGTGCAAGCTGCTGATGGCGACGGGCTGTCTGACCCAGCGCTACGGAGAAGAACTCCTGCGGGAGATGCCGGAGCTGGATGTGATCCTGGGGGTCAACAGCTATGCCAGGCTCGATGAGTACGTGGAAAAATTCATCGTGGACCGGCAGCGGATCATTGATACCGCCTGGTCGGACATCGGGGTCAATGACGGCCGCCGGATCCTCACGACGAATTTCGGCACCACAGCCTATGTCCGCATCGGCGAGGGCTGCGACAACAACTGCACCTACTGCATCATTCCGAAGATCCGGGGATCCTATCGTTCAAGGGACCGGGCGTCCGTTTTGAAGGAAGTCCGGCTCCTGGCCGGTGCCGGCGTCCGCGAGATCATCGTCATCGCCCAGGACATCACCATGTTCGGCCGGGACACTGAAGGCCGTCAGGTCCTCCATGAACTGCTGAAGGAAATGGATGAAGTGGAAGGATTGAAATGGATCCGTCTGATGTACATGTATCCCGAGGGCATCTATGACGAACTGCTGGATACCATTGCCCGGTCTGACAAGATCCTGCCCTACTTTGACATGCCCATCCAGCAGATCTCAGATACCGTGCTTCGGCGGATGGGCCGCCGGACCAGCCGGGGCGCCATCGAAGGGATCATCACGAGGATCCGGGAACTCATGCCTGATGCCGTCATCCGGACGTCCCTGATCACCGGGTTCCCCGGTGAGACCGAAGAGGAATTCCAGGAGCTGAATCAGTGGCTGGCGGAGATCCATCTGGACAAGGTGGGCGTATTCCCGTACTCTAAAGAGGAAGGTACGCCGGCCTGGCATATGAAAGACCAGGTGGAGGATGAGACGAAGATCCGGCGGCGGGGCGAGCTGATGCTCACCCAGCAGGAAGTCTCCCTGGCGAAGAACCAGGCAAAGATCGGCCGCATCTATGATGTGCTGGTCGAGGGCAGGACGGAGGAATATTATACGGGCCGATCCTTTGAGATGGCCCCGGAGATCGACGGCGAAGTGCTGATCCAAACGGAGAAGGAACTCATTGCCGGCAACTGGGTCCGGGTCCGGATCATCGAGGCCCTGGAATATGATTTGATAGGAGAGGTTGTTCATGAATCTGGCAAATAAACTCACGTTGTTTCGGATCGTTCTGATCCCGGTCTTCATCGTGCTGATGTCCTTTGAATCCATTCCGCACTGGGCGCTGTGGGCCCTGGTGATTTTCGCAGTGGCCTCCATTACGGATACGCTGGATGGACAGTATGCCCGCAAGCACAATCTCATCACCAACTTCGGGATCTTCATGGACCCTTTTGCCGATAAGCTGCTGGTGACTTCGGCCATCATCATGCTGGTGGCCCACGGCCTGGTACCGGCCTGGATCGCCATCGTCATCATCGCCCGGGAGTTTGCCGTATCCGGTCTTCGCACCATTGCCGCCAATGAAGGCAATGTGATCTCAGCATCCAATCTGGGAAAACTGAAAACCGTCCTGCAGATGAGCGCCGTGATCCTGATGCTGATCAAGCTCATTTTCCTCACGGATCCCTGGTTTGCGCCGCTGAACACCTGGATCAGTGCCAATGCCTCCATTTTGAGCCTTTTCCCGGATCTCCTCATGTACGCAGCCGCGTTCATGACGCTCTACTCCGGTCTGGATTATTTCATGAAGGGCTGGTCTTCCATCGATCCGACAAAGTAGATCAGGATCAATAATAATTAAATGAACAGGATCTCTGTCCGATCCATGAACAGCACTTCTTACGGGAGGTGCTGTTTTGCTCTTTGACCGACTTTTTGCTCTTTGACCGGCTTTTGCTGCTACCGGCTTTTTCTGGCTTCTGGCTGTTCCTGGCAGCACGTTGCGGGAAATCAGCAAAGGATCCTTTGAATGGAGCCATTGCAGGGATTTCATGACATCATCGGCTGAATCGAATCCTTCGAACATCTGCCAGACCCTCCGCAGTGAACGGAAGGCGTGCACAGGGTGAGCACTGCTCTAAGCTTTGCGCAGTGAGTTCTGAGTTTGATCTTGCTGATCCCGGTAATTGTAACTGACAGGGGTCAGGCATATACTGAAGTTGAACAGGGAGATCAGGACAGAAACCTTCCGGAAGATCGGAGCGGAAATTTAAAGGAGGATCGCCATGAAAAAGCTCATTGAACAGACCACCATCGATTGGCTCCTGGAAGGGGATCCGGCCATTGTTTATCTGACCCACCGCGATCTGCTGGGAACCGGGGAATCCCTGGAGGATCTGCAGGCAGGAATTGCGTCAGACGGCTATGGGGCAGCGCTCCTTGGTGCCAGAGGGGAGAACGGGCACTGGGGGATCCACTACTATCAGCATAAATGGACTTCGACGCATTACACGCTGCTAGATCTCAAGGAACTGGGGATCGCTCCAGGAACGCCTGCCTGCCGTGAGATGGTGGAGCGGATGTTTCGGGAGTGCCAGCTGGCTGATGGGGGGATGAATCTTGCGAAAAGTTCTCTGCCCAGTGATGCGGCGGTGGATGGCATGGTGCTCAACTACAGTGCCTGGTTCTGCCCGGAGCTGCCTGGTCTGAAGTCCCTGGCCAGGGCCCTGGTTTTGTCCCGGAAGGCCGGCGGCGGGTTTTCCTGGGATCGCAGCTCGCCGGCGGGGGAGCCTCATTGAGCGATCTGCGTCCTGGAAGGACTGGCCCGGTATCGGTCTGCCAATGATTCCGATCCTCATCCGGCTGCGGATGAAGCTGTGATGCGGGCAGAGGAGTTCCTCTGGCCAATGGCCTGTTCATGGATTCTGATCCCCGGTTTCGCAGGATCGCCTGGCCCTGGCGCTACCGGTATGATCTGCTCCGCGCCCTGGATTATTTTTCAGCTTCCGTTCATTTGAAGGATCCAAGGCTGCTGCCGGCTTTGGACTGGCTGATCTCGAAACAGCAGCCGGACGGCCGCTGGCCGCTGGAGCTGATCCATCCGGGCAATGTCCATGCCCTGCTGGAGCCAAAGGGCAGATCCAGTGGATCGCGACGCTGAAGGCATTGACGATCCTGCAGCGGTTTGAGAACCAGGTGGACTGAAGGGATCGGGCAGAGATTGTTGCCCCTGTCATGGCGGTCTGATCCAGCTGAAATAATGAATCCAATTTACTTCGAGCGTGAATAAACTTTTAAATTATATTTAATATGTGATGTTCCGGCGTTTTTGCCTGAGTCGAGCTGATACACTGGCAATAGAAACAGAACTAACAGAAATTATCAATTGGAGGTATATTCTATGGGATGGATCATGTGGATCATCTTTGGTGCTTTGATCGGTTGGATCGCTGGAAAGCTCACGAAAAGCAGCCGTAAAATGTCAGCACTTCAAAGTGTGGTCGTAGGTATCGTCGGATCTGCCGTTGGCGGATTGATCGGCGACATGCTGGGCATTGGGACCGTGGACGGTTTCAACTTCGGAAGTATCATCCTCGCCGTCATCGGTGCCATACTGGTGCTGTGGCTGGTGAACAGGGCAAGCCGGAACCGTTAATCGGATCCGTTCATCCGATTCCGTCAGGCTGCATGTCTGATGCAATCGGACCCCTTGCACCGCAAGGCTGAATCAGTGATCAAAAAATCAGTAGAGACATTTTAAACATTCATAAATGAAGCAGAAAGAGACCTCGGCTGCCATGGCAGACTGAAGTCTCTTTTTGGTGGGATGAACATTGCGGTCATGATCTTTGGGGATGGGAGTGGGACAGAGCCCCCGCATCATGCCAGGGTCTCTGTGGAAAGGTCAGATGCTTCGCTTGTCGGGGTCGTAGATGATGAGGGCGGTGGTGCGGCCTTCTTCCTCTTCGCCGATGCGGACTTCGATGAGGCTCTCTTCTTTGATGGAATACTGTTTCATGGCATCTTCGATGCGCTCTTCGATGGTTTTCTGACCGCGGGATACGGATACAAGCTTGGTTCGTTTCACTGTTGTCTGATCTCCTTGATTAAGATTTTAAGGGTTATTTTCTTGGCGTTGATGTAGATGGCCACCAGGGCGGAAGCAAAGATCAGGCCCAGGGCAATGGCTGCGGAATAGACCAGGGTGTTCATGAACTGGGTGAGAGCTTGTGCATTCTCCCCCTGGACGGCTGCCAGGACCGCATAATAGGCATTGGAACCCGGCACCAGAGGCACGAAGCCGGGGATGTAGAAGATCGTAGCCGGGCTTTTCAGGCGGCGGGCGAGGATCTCGGAATACAGGCCCATGGCCATGGAACCCAGAAACAGAGAGATGGCGATGTTGTCGGTGGCGAGGAGGCCCAGCTCATAGGCAAACCAGGAGAGTCCGCCGCCCAGGGCTGCAAAGAGGGCTTTTTTGCGCTCGATGTTCAGCATGACGGCAAAGCCAAGGGCTGCGCCGAAGGCAAAGAGGATGGAGAGGATGGCTCGTGGATTCATTTACATCACCCCCGTCATCAGAAAGCCGATGGCCGTACCGAAGGCAATGCCGGAGGCGGTGACGAAGGCGTCGACGCCCCGGGTCACGCCGGAGATGTAGTCCCCCTGGAACGTGTCCCGGATGGCATTGGTGATGGTGATGCCAGGGACCAGGATCATGATGGTGCCGATGACCATGAGGGACAGCGTAGGGATGAAGCCCGTGAGTTTGAACAGGCTGCCCATGAGCACTGCGGTGATCCCGCCGGCGGCATTCTGCAGGAAGGGATTCAGCTTCAGGCTTTTGGCCAGGCGGCGAATGATGTAGACTACGATGCCGGCAAGGAATGCGCACAGCGCTTCCCGCACCGTCCCGCGCAGGATCATGGTGAAGGAGAAGGCGGCGAACCCTGTCATGGCAAGGGTCAGCCAGAGCGGATACAGGGGGCGGATCATGATCTGGTTCAGCCCGTCGCTGAATGCCTCCGGAGAGAGGCCCTCCTGGGTGATCTTGCGCGACAGGTCGTTGATCATGGCGATCTTCTCCAGATCCACATTGATGGCCGTGACCCGGCGGACCAGGCTCACGGGGCTGCCGTCAGCATGTTCTCCGGAGATGACGATGCCCGTGGGCATGACAAAGCTCTGGGCATTGGAGATGCCGTAGGAGGTCAGGATCCGGTTGATGGTATCTTCCACCCGATAGGTCTCACCGCCGGATTCCAGCATGATCTGACCGGCCCGGGCGGCCAGTTTGATGACTAATTCGTTTTGCATTTTTACTACCTCATCTATTATGAACAGATTATAACACGGAAGATCCTTGCCAATACGGCAGAGTTGCTGATTTTAAACCATCATCCCGTTAATTTTCTGTGCCCTTTGGCGGGATGTATACCTTTAACCGGCAATGTATACTATAATTAAAGGTGTAATCAATTACTTCAACTTTCAGACATAGGAGGAATCTTTGCAATGGACAGTAAGTACCTAAAAAATTCAGATCCCGAAATATTCAATTTGGTGGAAGAAGAAGAAAGAAGACAGCAGCACAACATCGAGTTGATCGCTTCGGAGAACTTTACCTCCCGTGCCGTCATGGAAGCGGTGGGCACCACGCTGACGAATAAGTACGCAGAAGGCTATCCCCACAAGCGCTACTATGGCGGATGCGAGGTCGTGGATAAGGTCGAGGATCTGGCCAGAGACCGTTTCAAGGAACTGTTCGGCGCAGAGCATGCCAATGTTCAGCCTCATTCCGGATCCCAGGCCAACATGGCAGTGTACATGTCCTGCCTGCAGCCCGGGGACAAGATCCTTGGCATGAGCCTCTCCCACGGCGGTCATCTGACCCACGGGTCACCGGTGAATTTCTCCGGAATTCTCTATGATTTTGTTTCCTACGGCGTTTCCGAGGACACTGAAACCATCGACTATGAAGAAGTGCGCCGGATCGCGCTGGAAGAAAAGCCGAAAATGATCGTGGCCGGAGCTTCCGCTTACCCCAGAAAGATCGATTTCAAGAAATTCCGCGAGATCGCCGATGAAGTCGGTGCCATCTTCTTTGTTGACATGGCTCACATCGCCGGCCTCATCGCAGCGGGCCTCCATGAAAACCCGGTCCCCTATGCAGACTTTGTCTCCACCACCACCCACAAGACGCTGAGAGGCCCCAGAGGCGGCGCGGTCCTGTGCAAGGAGAAGTGGGCCAAGGCACTGGACAAGGCTGTTTTCCCGGGCATGCAGGGCGGCCCCCTGGAACATGTCATTGCCGGTAAGGCGGTTTGCTTCAAGGAAGCCATGGAACCGGAATTCAAGGATTACATGGGACAGGTCGTCAGGAACTGCAAAGTCCTGGGCGATGAACTCATGGCCAGAGGCTACAAGCTGGTTTCCGACGGAACCGACAACCATCTGATCCTTCTGGATCTCACCAACAAGGGGATCACCGGAAAAGATGCGGAAAAGAAATTGGACGAAGTGGGCATCACCGTCAACAAGAACACCGTCCCCAAGGAGACCCAGTCACCCTTTGTCACCTCCGGCGTGCGCATCGGTACCGCTGCCATGACCACCAGAGGCTTCAAGGAAGATGAATTCAAGAAGACCGCTGAACTCATCGACTACGTTCTGACGCATATGAACGAGGATCTCTCCGATGTTCGCCGTCAGGTCGTCGAACTGTGTGATCAGTTCCCGCTCTACAAATAATCAGGTCATCAGATCGATGATTTCATAAAAAAACAGGATCCGTGAACCCAATGCAGTTTGCCAGGGTTTCACGGATCCGTTTTTATGGTTCAGCGGGGTGTCGGATATTGGATGCGCAGCGCGACGGGGAGTGCAAAACACCTGTGACGCAATCAGCGGAAAGTTACATCTGTACTAAAGAGGGCAGACCCAGCACCTGATATCGGATCCAGGCAATGAGGAACAGATGGAGCGGGTAGAAGATATAAAAGCCGTACTTGATCACGGGGTGTTTGCCCGGGCCCTGCTCACCGTTGTAGTAACGGAGAAACAACAGGGGCAGGAACGTTCCGATCATGAAAAAGCTGCCGCGCCAGTCCACCTGCATGGTGGAGATGACCAGAAACGCAATGACAAAGAGGCCGCTGCGCAGCTGCTGCGGGCGATCTCCCTGATGCATCCCGAAGACCAGGATGAGGACCGGCGCAAAGAACATGTAGTCACCGGGGGTCGCCAGCAGACTGATGAGAAAAATCAGGAGACCTTTGGCAACGGAGGGGCCGTCCCAGCGCTTCATGACCCAAAGTGCGATGAGACCGAGGCTGAAAGGATAAAGGATCCCGGTGTAGGTAAATGTTAAAAGTGTATCCTGCGGTTGCGGAGCAAACAGCGGGATCCGTCCGTACTGATAATACTGAAAGGCGAAGTGGGAGATCACTGCAAAGACGATCATCCGGCTCAGGTAACGCCGGAAATTTCGGGTGTAGTGAAACCCCTCGGCAATGAAGAACGCCATGATCGGAAAAGTGAACCGGCCGATGCCATGCATGAGCTGACCCTGGATCGAATCCACGGGGACAAAGGCCCAGGCCAGATGATCGATGAGCATGGCGAAGATTGCCATAAATTTAAGCTGGGTACCATTCAGGCTGCCTTTGGATTCAACGGGGGTGGTCTGATCGTTCATTTTTTACCTCAAATGTAAAACAGGGTGTGGATTCGGATCCTGAAAAAATAAAAGGGTTGCCCGGAACAAGAAGGCGGATCCGCCTGATTGTGTTTCTAAAATCTATGATATCACAGACGCGGATGAGTTCACGCCGGATCAGTCTGAAACCAGGCGGATCAGGACTGTTTTTTTACAACGGCTTCATCCATCACTGCTCCGGTCCCGGCATCTGATGATCCCTCCAGAGAACCGATGGATGAGGGGAGAAAAGATTTTTCACAGCAGTGGATATTATGGGTCATAAAGGTGATAAAATCTAATCAATTCAAAATTTCCCGTTAGGACGACAAAGTACAAAAAGCGGATCAACATTTATCTCAACCGTGAATCAAACCTTTGATTCAGCCCTGAATGTGCCTTTGAATTCACCCCTGAATTCACCCCTGGATTCACCCCTGGATTCAACCCTGGATTCAATCCTGGATTCAACCCTGAGTTCGACCTGAATTCAACCCTGAATTCATTCCTGAATTCACCCCTGGATTCACCTCTGGATTCACCCCTGAGTTCGAGCCTGAGTTCGAGCCTGAATTCACCCTGTGTTTACCCAGGTAATCAACCCTGTAGTAAACCTTGAAAAAACACAGAAAAAACACAGAAAAAATAAAACAAGTACTGGAGTATGTATGGACGGATTAATTAAAAAACGGTTGCTGGTCTCACTGCTTGCTGCGGGTTTATTGCTGCCAGGGATGGGGCTGAATGCTTTGGGAGAGGTCAGAGAGGGGCCTTTGGTCCGCGAGGATCGTGTGCTGGAGCGGGCGGTCGATCTGGCGCGCCGTGAAGGAATGTCCGAGGTTTCAGTGTCCCTGACGGAAGCAGAGGGTCCGGTGTCCAATGAACCGGTCCGGGTGATCGTTGAGTTCACTTCGGATCCGCGGGGGGCCTTTGATGGCACGAGCCAATCCATGGCCCGGATTGATGCCGAGCGGGACAGTTTTTTCAGGGCCGTCGAGACCAGCGGGATCGACTTTCGTCAGCTGGATTCATTCAGCGCTGTTTTCAACGGCGTCAGTGCGTTGGTCCGCCCGGCGGATCTGGACCGTCTGGAAGCCATGAGCGGCGTGGCCAGAGTCTACCGATCCCGCGAGATCCTTCGGCCGGAACCGCTGATGGAAGGCTCGGCTCCTTCCGTGGAGGCGCCCTATGCCTGGAATCTGGGTTATGACGGCAAAGGGCTCACCGTGGCTGTCATCGACTCGGGGTTCGACACGGCTCACCCTGATTTCAGGCTGTCTGATCCGCTGGGTGCGGAACTGACCCCCGAGAGTCTTTTGGGCAAAGGCGTCCGCGGCCGTTACATCAGCGCCAAATTTCCCTACGCTTATAATTATTTTGATGCGTCTCATGTGATCCTGGAATCGGGGGAAAGCCACGGTCAGCATGTGGCCGGGATCATTGCCGCCAACAGTACCGTCCGGGGCATTGCCCCCGAATCCCAGCTGCTTGGAATGCGGGTATTTTCCAATGATCCTCTCATTACCAGCACCTATGAGGACATCTACATCAAGGCCATGGATGATGCCGTGAAACTGGGGGCCGATGTCCTGAATCTGTCCCTGGGTGCGCCGGCCGGGTTCAGTTATGAGATCGAAACGGCCATCGATCAGGCGGTCAGTCATGCAAGGGATGCCGGGCTCATCGTGGCCATCGCTGCCGGCAATGACCGCAATGTCGTGGCCGGACGGGGAACCACCGCAGCTTCCTGGATGCCGGATCAGGGGCTGGTGGCGACACCGGCCCTGGTGGAGAGCAGCCTGGCGGTGGCAGCGGCAGACACCAAGACCAGTGCGGCGTTTCCCAGAATGGCAGATTTTTCCACCTGGGGAAGCACCAATGATCTGCGGCTGAAACCGGAGATCACCGCGCCGGGTCAGTACATCCGGTCCACTCAGAACGACGGCAGCTTCGGATACATGTCCGGGACCTCCATGGCAACACCCCATGTTGCCGGCGGCGCAGCCGTCCTTGCCGGCTATCTGGAGCAGACGGGACGATTTGACGGGATGACACCCGCTGAGCAGTCGGCTTTCATCAAACATCTGATGATGAATTCAGCCGAAGTGCTTTACCTGAACAGCCAGGCTCAGAGTCCGCGCCTTCAGGGCGCGGGCATGATGGATCTGGAAAATGCCATCCGGACCCGGACGCTGCTGCTTGACCGGGCCGACGGCGATGCCAAGGTGGAGCTGCGGATGGTCCCGGATCCATCCCTGGATCTGGATCTGGAAGTGAAAAACTTCGGCGAACTGGCGCTGGACTACGAAATGGAAGTGATCCTGCTCACAGATCGCATCGATTCGCTGGGCAACTACACCGAAACCTCCAGGAACGTGGCGTTTTCGCTGAGCGGACCCCAGCGGATCCGGGTCGAAGCCGGGCAGAGCCTGCCGCTGGATCTGACGCTGGACTTTACCCAGGGGTCGGTACCTAAGGAGCAGTTCATTGAAGGATTCATTCGCCTGACGGACCAGTTCGGCGAGGTCTCGACGATCCCCTTCATGGGATTCTACGGTGACTGGAACAAACCGCTGATCCTGGATCCGTTTAAACCCGGGGCAGATGGGACCACGGATCCGGCAGGCCCATCTTACTTTAAAAAAGCCGGGCTGCTGGGGTACGCCAGTGCCCAGGGGACCTATTACTATCACCCGGCAGATCGGATCGAGCTGAACCCGGGCACTGCTGTATCGGAGATCACCGGCAAGGGCAGCATCCTGCCCTACCTGTCCTTCCTGCGCAGCGCGGAGAAATTCCATTTCAACATCCTGGATTCATCGGGGGAACTGCTCCGGTCCATCGGATCGGTATACGAAGTGCCGAAGATCCTTCGTCTCTACGCCCAGTTCCCGGATGTCAACCGATTCACGGAAGGCCAGTGGAGCGGGCAGCTCGGTTCCGGGCTGATCCCCGAGGGCCAGTATTACTATGAGCTGAAGGGTCAGATCAATGATCCCCAGGCGGTGGATCAGTCCAAGCGGATCCCGATGATCATTGACTACTCGGCGCCCCTGGTGACCGATATCCATCTGGAGGGATCGCAGCTGAGCTTTCAGGCTTCTGACGGAGATCCTCTGACCACTTCCGGCATGCATCAGCTGGTCATTTCATCGTCTCTGCAGGAACATCCCGATGATATTACAGTGGAGCCCGAGGCTGACGGCCGGTATCAGATCGATGTCCAATCCATCCTGGCGCTGGGATCCGAAGAACTCTATATATTCAGTTATGATGACCTTTATAACAGCGCGGTCTACACGGTCAGCACCAATCTGGAGGAGATCCCGGCGGAGAATGCTTTCCGCATTGCCGGGGCCACCCGCTATGCGACCTCGGTGGAGATCAGCCGGCAGGTATTCGACGCATCGGACTGGGCCATCATCGTCAGCGGGGAGGCCGCCGTGGATTCCCTGCTGGCCGGTCCGCTGTCCGTCGCCCTGGATGCGCCGATCCTCCTGGCAGACCCGAAGGGGCTGACGGCGGATGTCCGGACTGAACTCGGCCGTCTGGGGGTCAGCAAAGCCCTGATCATCGGCGGAGAACTTGTTGTTCCGCAGGGGATCGTCACTGAACTGAACGCGCTGGGTATTGCGGTGGAACGTCAGGGCGGAGGCAATCGCTACGAAACCTCCATGCTCATCGATGCCAGGGTGCGCGGGATCTCAGGGGCACAGGGCACTGCGGTGGTGGCCAATGGCTACAGTATGTTTGACGCCCTTTCCATGGGAGCGGCTGCCGGACGGATGGGGGTCGGCATCCTCCTCAATGACGGAAAGACCGCAGCCATGATCGGGGATGCTCTGAACGGCAATGCCAAGGTCTTCCTCCTGGGCGGTACGCTGGTGGAGTCCGATGCTGTGGCAGCCGAACTCAGGGCATCCGGAAAAACAGTGGAACGTATCTTCGGCAGCAATCGCTATGCCACCGCCGTCGCCATCGCCAGCCGGTTTTATTCCTATCCCGAGACGGTGATCATCGCCAGCGGGATCACGCCCTATGATGCACTTTCCGGTACGGCATTAAGCGCCGCTCACTATGCGCCCATGGTGCTGACAGCAACCGATGGACTCCATCCCGCCACCAGAGAGTACATGATCACCATCGGAGCCCGGCAGGCCTATCTCCTGGGCGGAGAGCTTCGCATCCCGCTCCATGTCGAAGCAGAGATCCGGCAGGTGCTGAACTGATGAGGCACTGATCACTTTTGGCGCGATCTGGATCGTCCGGGAACTTATCCAGAGCAAACTTGCCGCACACAAAACGGTATAAATCCAAAATAAGAGCCTCCAAAGACCCTGAAGATCCGCAGATATAGCGGCTCTTCAGGGTCTTATTGCGGGACCCCGGATGATATGGCAGAGGTAAGCGTAACGTTTCTTTGGACAGGCGCGCCGGGGGCGTTTGACAGATCTCTGTACTGCCGGTTGCCGGGGAATGAGCAGGACCCGGACCCAAAGTAACAGGCAATGAAGCAATCATAACAGGGGTTGAAGAAATAACAGGGTCTGAAGCACTGATGACACACAGACCAGGCACACCCGGCAAGGTGAAATAAGCCGGTCGATTGATCCGGTGGCAGCAGCATTCCGGGCAGATTTGACGGGAGGCTGTGTCGAATCCTGAACAGACTATTAATTCCGAGTGGTTTGGTTGACTATAACCGGTCTTTGCCGTTACAATAAGAGATGGATAATTGATAATACATATCACAAGGAGAGGCTATGTCAGACGTATTGAAAAAAGAATTATTGAAAATTGAAAACCTCAGGACCCAGGTCGAGGATAAAGACATATTAAAGGGATTGGATCTGACCATCAACACAGGGGAGATCCATGTCATCATGGGACCCAACGGCGCAGGCAAGTCGACCCTGGCCAATTCCATCATGGGCAATCCCACCTATGCCGTGACGGAAGGCCGGGTCTTCTTTGAAGGGGAGGACATCACCGAAGAGGCCGTGGATGAACGCGCCCGCCGCGGCATTTTCATGAGCTTCCAGTCGCCCCTGGAGATCCCCGGGATCACGGTGGAGAACTTCCTGCGCACGGCCAAGGCCACCATCAGCGGCGAGCCGCAGAAGGCCCTGGCCTTCCGCAAGCTCCTGAAGGAGAAGATGGATGAACTGGGCATGGATGTATCCTATGCGTCTCGCTATCTCAACGACGGGTTCTCCGGCGGGGAGAAGAAGAAAAATGAGATCCTCCAGATGGCCATTCTGGATCCCAAACTGGCGATCCTGGATGAGACGGATTCCGGCCTCGATGTTGATGCGGTGAAGATCGTATCTGAGGGGGTCGGCAAATTCTTCCGGGATGACAATGCCATTCTGGTCATCACCCACCACAACAAGATCCTGAACAACCTGAAGCCTGATTTTGTCCACATCCTGGTGGATGGCAGGATCGTGGAGACGGGCGGATCGGAACTGGTGGAGGAGATCGAGCGCAACGGATTCAGCCGCTACAAGGCAGACGAAGAGGAGACAGCATGGAAAAAAGAAATAAAACTTATGTAGATGATCTGGATCGCGGCATTTACGACATCAAAAATGACTTTAAATATAACTTCAAATCCGAGGCGGGTCTGACGCCGGACATCATCCGGGAGATCTCCGCCAAAAAAGAGGAACCGGAGTGGATGCTTCAGTTCCGGCTCAAAGCCCTGGAGCACTTCAACCGCATCGAGGCGCCGACCTGGGGTCCGGATCTGTCAGATCTTGACATCGCCGAGATCGTCCATTACGTCCAGCCCGAGGTCGATGAACAGCGCAGCTGGGACGATGTGCCCAATGACATCAAGGAGACCTTTGAACGGCTGGGGATCCCCCAGGCCGAGCGCAACTCCCTGGCCGGCGTCGGCGCCCAGTATGACTCCGAGGTGGTCTATCACTCCATGAAGGAGGAGCTCATCGAGCAGGGCGTCATCTACATGGACATCGAAACGGCGCTGAAGGAACATGAGGACATCGTCAAACAGTACTTCATGTCCCTGGTGCCGCCCAATGACCATAAGTTTGCCGCCCTCCACGGCGCGGTCTGGTCCGGCGGATCCTTCGTTTATGTCCCGGAGGGCGTCCAGGTGGATATCCCCCTGCAGTCCTATTTCCGGCTCAATGCCCCCGGTGCGGGTCAGTTCGAGCACACGCTGATCATCGTTGAGAAGGGGGCGAAGCTCCATTTCATCGAAGGCTGTTCGGCGCCCAAGTACAATGTCAACAATCTCCATGCCGGCTGTGTCGAGCTCTTTGTCAAGGAGGACGCCACCCTGCGCTACTCCACCATCGAGAACTGGTCCAAGAACATGTACAACCTGAACACCAAGCGGTCCTCCGTGGACAGGAACGGCACCATTGAATGGGTGTCGGGCTCCTTTGGGTCGAAAGTGTCCATGCTCTATCCCATGTCGATCTTAAAGGGCGAAGGGGCCCGCTGTGAATTCACCGGTGTCACCTTTGCCAGCACCGGTCAGGTCCTGGATACGGGCTCCAAGGTGGTCCACGCGGCCCCCAACACCACGTCCAATGTGGTGTCCAAGTCCATTTCCAAGTCCGGCGGCCATGCCATTTACCGGGGCCTTCTGAAGATCAACCCCGGGGCCTACGGCTGCAAGTCCACGGTGACGTGCGAATCCCTGATGCTGGACAATGCGTCCCGCTCGGACACGATCCCGGTCATCGACATCCAGAATGATGACGTCGATCTGGGCCACGAAGCCTCCATCGGACGGATCTCCGATGAGGCGATCTTCTATCTCATGAGCCGGGGGATCTCCGAGGAGGAGGCCAAGGCCATGATCGTCCGCGGCTTCGTCGAGCCCATCAGCAAGGAACTGCCCCTGGAGTACGCGGTGGAGATGAACAATCTCATTGCCCTGGAACTCGAAGGCACCATCGGTTAGGAGGAAGCTATGGAACTGAAGAAATTAAAATACAATGAACTGCCGGTGATCACCTTTCGCTGGGTCCGGGCCAATGACCTGAAGCTGCAGCAGATCGAACTGAACGCCATGGACTATGCCAAGACGTATCTGGTGACGGGGGAAGACCATTTAAAGGACTTCGAATCCATCAACGTTGCCGATTACATGGGCGACTACCAGGGCACCAATGCAGAAGAGCTGGCCTTCATCCGGCAAGAGGCCCGGGTGAAAAACTACGTCGTCTCATCAGGCGAGGAGGGCATGGTCCGGTTCAATTATCATCTCTCGGGCAAAGAGACCACGCTGTTGGAGATGAACGTCCTGGAAGTCAGAGACGGGGAGACGCTGAATGTCCTCATGGAATACGACGGTGATGATACGGCGCAGTTTGCCAGTATCCTGAACCTGATCCGGGTGGGGGAAGGCGCCGTTCTGAATCTCTATAAAATCAACCATCTGCCCCACAGCGTCCGCCACATCGAGCAGCGCTATGCCAGCGTCGCCGAAGGCGGCCGGGTGAACTACTACAGCATCGAGCTGGGGGCCCGGGAGACCGTCATCAACTATCTGACGGACCTTCGCGGCAATGAGTCTGAGGGCCATCTCAAGAGCATCTACGTGGGCAATGGGGAGCGGGTCATCGACCTGTCCCATCAGATGTCGCACTGGGGCAAAAAGACCCAGTGTGACATGGAGGTCCGGGGCGCCCTGACGGACCGGTCCCGGAAGTATTTTAGGGGGACGCTGGACTTTAAGAAGGGTTCGGCCCAGTCCGAGGGCGGCGAAGTCGAGACCGTCATGCTGCTGGATCCCCATGTCAAGTCCTTCGCCATCCCGCTGCTTTTATGCGGAGAGGATGATGTCATCGGCAACCACGCCGCCTCGGCGGGGCAGATCGACGCAGAAAAGCTCTTTTACCTGATGAGCCGCGGATTCTCTCACGAGGAGAGCAAGCGGATCATCGTGGAATCGGCGTTCCGTCCCATCATCGACCAGCTGCCGGATGAAGCCATCCGGGAACGGATCCTGGAGCGGGTGGGGACCATGATGAAGAAGGTGGACAGGCGTTGAGGCTAAAGGAAGAGTTCCCGATTTTCAATGAGCTCAGTCACGGCAGGCCCCTGGTCTATTTAGACTCAGGGGCTACGGCTCAGAAAGCCCGGGCGGTCATTGATGCCGTCACCGACTATATGACCACCGGTTATGCCAATCCCCACCGGGGGGCCTATTCGCTGTCTCAGAAGGCAACCCAAGCCTACGAGGGCGTGCGGGAGAAGGTCCGGCAGTTCATCGGGGCCGGGAAGCTCTCTGAGGTGATCTTTGTCAAGAATTCCACGGAGGGCCTGAATCTGGTGGCGCGAAGCTACGGCGAGACCCATCTGAAACCCGGCGATGAAGTCGTGTTATCCATTGCCGAACACCATGCCAATCTGATCCCCTGGCAGCGGGCCTGTGAGCGGACCGGTGCCAAACTCGTCTATCTGTACATCGATGAGGACGGATCCATCCCGGCGGAGGAACTGACGAAGATCACGGACCGGACGAAGATCGTGGCCGTGACCCATGTCTCCAACGTGACGGGCCACGTCAATGATGTCAAAGCCCTGGCCAGGCTGGCCCATGACCACGG
>CAYYVR010000040.1:0-4294 GCA_964475185.1 uncultured Clostridium sp.
TTCATAAGTTTTTCTGTTTTCATGATGTTTCTTCCTCGTAATATAGATTTAGTACAGTGATTTCACTCAAATTCTGTTTTGGCTGATTCTGTAAACGCCCGGATCCTTCAACGGATTCGTCCGATGGTCCATCGATTTGAAGTTCATATGTTATGGCAATTCGACGGCTGACTCAATGTTGATTGATATAGATTATCACAGAGTTTAATTAATTATAATACAATTAATCGACTTAAAATTTTATTTGTTCCATTATTAACATCCGATTCACAAAAATTAAAAACAGTTCTTCTGCTATCTTCCTCCTGGCGGGTCTGAATAAGTTCTGTTTATATTCAGATCAGTGAATGAAATGAAATCACGCCAGCGCCGCCGCTGCTTCTGCTAAACCAAAAAAAGACCCGAAATTCATCGAGTCTCTCTTTATGACTTAAAATCTTTTGATCTTTTGACCTTTTGATCCTGTGAATCTATAATCTGATTTTTTTGATGGTGTTTCCATTTTCACGGATCAGCGTTTCCAGATCGGCGTAACGCATCCAGATTGTGGACGTATTGTCACAGGGGTGGATCCCGATGAGTTCTTTTCGGGTCATTTCCTCATCAATGATGACTTCCACGATGTGATCTGAGTCATTGAGAATGGCCAGCGGCGTCACCGCACCCTTTTCAACGCCGAGCCGCTCCATGAGGTAATCCTCTCTGGCAAAGCTCAGCCGGGTCGAGCCGATGGCTTCCCGCAGTTTGACCATATCGATGCTTTTATCTTTTGGCAGGACGACAAGATACCAGTGTTTTTTCTTCTCGTCCCGTAAAAAAGCATTTTTGGCAACATCGCTCAGATCCCGATGGATCTCCTGTTCCATCTCTTCCATGGTAAATACCGGCGGATGATCGACGGCTTCAAAGGAATACCCCTTCGATCTCAAGACTTCATAAACTTCTTCTTTCGTGTGCTGCATGGTTCCCTCCTGATCATTCCTCCGCCAGTGCCGACCCGTTCCAATGACGATGGATGTCTTATTTTAAGCCTCCATCATTTACTCTCCCCTGTTATTGCAGGGGAACCGATCCTTCGAGTCAGCCTCTGCCGGATGGTCGTTCTATCTGACATTGTACACTATGTCGCATCAAACATGAACGATTGCAGGAAAAAGTGATGATCTCTCCTGAGCTTGACCGAATCGGGTGTCACCTCCGTTTAAGGCAGATCATGAGCTGCAGGGACAAAGCAGCTGCTTTTAGTCCAAAACGACTGAAATCTCACCGAATTTAGACTCAGTTCACATTATTTTAATATGGTTTATCATAAGTTTTTGTTATGATGAACCTAATACTAAACGATAAGCGAAGTGATGAATATGGACCGCGACGAGATGAAGCGGATTCTGGCTGATCATGGCCTTAAAGTATCCGAGCAGAGACTCATGATCCTGGACTTTCTCATCGGGACACAGCGTCATCCCACTGCGGATGAGATTTTCCGGACGTTGAATCAGTCATTCCCCCACCTTTCAAGGGCAACTGTCTACAATACGCTGAACAGCTTTGTGGACAAGGGCGTGATCCATGCCCTGGAACTGCGTGACAACGAGACACGGTATGACGCCGCCATTCATGAGCATGGCCATTTCCGTTGTAAACTCTGCGAAAAGATCTACAATTTCGACATCAATGACGATCTCCTGAAACTGGAGTTGCCCGGTTTCCTCATTGAGGATCATTCGGTGACCCTGCGGGGGGTCTGTCCTGCCTGTACAAAAAAATAAGACTGGGATCGACCTGCAAAAAACTGGTGAACGCACCGGTTTTTTTGAATTCCCGCTGAATTTCTTGTATAATAAGCATTAATTTTGCATTATTATAGAATGGACGGAGTAAGTATTCCATTCAAACGAAAGAAGGACGTTCAATATATGAAACAGAAAAAATGTCTGGTCTTAAAGGTCGGCTCCTCTTCTCTGGTGTCAGAGGACGGCGCCATCCAATATGACTTTATCAGGCGGACCGCCCGTGAACTGAATCAGCTGAAAGACAAGGGCTGGAGCGTCATCATTGTCTCTTCCGGGGCCATTGCCCTGGGAAAATTGCTTTACGGCAAACCCATCCGAAAGAGTCTCAGCCAGAAACAGGCCCTGTCCGGGATCGGCCAGCGCCATGTCATCAATCTCTGGCAGGATGCCTTCGCCCCCTTCGGCTTTCTCACCTCCCAGATCCTTTTGACCCGGGATGACTTCAAGTCGCGCAAGCGCATGCTGAATTTCCGCAACATGCTCGCTGAACTTCTGACCATGGACAGCATCCCCATCATCAACGAGAATGATGCCCTCTCCAGCGATGAGATCCGGGTCGGCGACAACGACACCCTGGGCGCTCTGGTGGCCGTGGCGGTCGGAGCCAGTCATTATGTCATCATGTCTGATATTGACGGCCTCTATGACAAGAATCCGTCCAAATTCTCCGACGGGCGGATCATTCCCGAAGTGGACACCATCACGGAAGAGATCCGGCAAATGGCCGGGGATTCCGGCTCATCACTGGGCACCGGCGGCATGGTCACCAAGCTCTCTTCAGCAGAGATCGTCACGAAGGCAGGCATCACCATGTTCATCGTGAGCCACCGCCAGGAAGGCCTGGCAGCCCGCCTTCTGGAAGACCAGCCCATGGGGACGCGCTTCAAAGGCCGCAAAAACATTTCCCGTCACCGGCACTGGATCGGATTCCAGTCAAGCCCCACCGGACAGATTATCATCGATGACGGGGCAGCGTCCGCCATCCGTCAGCATAAATCCCTTCTGGCAGTGGGGATCCTCGATGTCCGCGGATACTTCAAACCGGGTGATACCGTCGAGATCCGGAATGCTTCGGGACAGCTCATCGCCAAGGGTCTGTCCAATTTTCCATCGAGTCAGGTCCTTCTGATCCGCGGAAAGCAGAACGCCCTGCATCGCAGCATTCTGCAGCAGGAAGTCCACAGTTCTGTGGTCCATGCCAATAATATGATCGTAATGGAGGTTTAACGAATGAACACTTATCTTGATGATCTGCTGGCCCGATCCAGGGACAGCTTTAAAAAACTCAGAAAAACCAGCACACTGGAACGCAACGCAGCCCTGTCAGCCATGGCCGACGCGCTGGAAGCGCATACCGAAGCGATCCTGAAAGCCAATGCAGGGGATGTGGCGGATGCCCGTGCCGCGGGCATGACCGCTTCTCTGCTGGATCGGCTCACCCTGACCGAAAGCCGGATCCAGGGGATGGCTCAGGGTGTCCGGGACATCCGCGATCTGCCCGATCCCATCGGACGGATCCTGCGGGGCAACAACCTGAAAAACGGCATGAAAGTGGAACAGATCACCGAACCATTGGGGGTCATCGCCATGATCTATGAGGCCAGGCCCAATGTGACGGCCGACGCTGCGGCACTGGCCGTCAAAAGCGCCAACAGCTGCGTTTTGCGCGGCGGCAGAGAAGCCCTTCAGACGAACCTCATCATCTCACAGATCATCCGGGAAGCCATCGCCGGCTCAGTCCCTGCAGATTGCGTCCTGCTCATCGAGAATACCGATCACGCTTTAGTGGATGAACTGCTCACTGCCCGGGGAAAGGTCGATCTGGTCATCCCCCGGGGATCCAGCCGACTCATCAGCAAAGTGGTATCGGATGCCAGGGTGCCCGTCATTGAGACCGGCGCGGGGATCTGCACCGCCTATGTTTCCGAATCCGCAGACCTTGCCGATGCGCTGGCTGTGGTCATCAACGGAAAGACCCAGCGGCCTTCGGTCTGCAATGCCCTGGAAAATCTGCTGGTCCACGAAAAAATCGCCGCTGAATTCATCCCTGAACTCTATAAAGCGCTGCAGGAAAAAAACACGGAGCTGCGCGGAGATCAGACCATCGTCGGTCTCACCGGCTGTACGCCGGCCACTGAGGAAGATTTCGACACGGAGTATCTGGATTACATCCTCAGCGCCAAAACCGTCGCCTCCTTAGAAGAAGCCATCGAGTTCATCAATGAGCACGGCACCCACCACAGTGACGTGATCCTGACCCTGGATTACAGCGAAGCCCGTGAATTTCTTGCCAGTGTTGATTCCGCCTGTGTCTACGTCAATGCATCCACCCGCTTCAGTGACGGCGCAGAGTTCGGCTATGGCGCGGAAATCGGCATCAGCACCCAGAAAATGCATGCCAGAGGCCCCTTCGGACTCAATGAACTGACCACCACCAAGTACCTGATCACCGGCGACGGACAGATCCGCCAGTAAGGACAGCCCAAACCCTTTTGCAGTTC
>CAYYVR010000040.1:4394-12393 GCA_964475185.1 uncultured Clostridium sp.
GAAATGTTACAGTGAAATGATTTAAACCCAATCCCCCAAAAAACGGGACCGGCTGCTTGTTCAGCCGGTCCCGTTTCCCATATGGATTTGATGCTTGCTCTGTGATCTGTTGGTTCGACCATGACTGGATGCAGCCGCTCATTCACCCTGCCGGGGTATCCGGTCCGGCTTCTTTTTCTTGGGTTTTTTCGCTTTCGGCAGCGGCAGTTCGGCAGCGGTGGCCGTAGCCAGTTCAGCAAGGAAATGCCGATCCTCCAGATGGTCGATGAGGAACATTGGTTTCCCGCCCTCATAGGGAAGCGCAGTCAGAGCATCCGGCATCATCTGACGCCCCGCTTCCGTGATCTTGATCAGAAAGCGGTCATCCATGATCCCGGCGAAGTATTTTCCATCCAGATACAATGCTACCTCACCGAACATCTTTCGGCAGCGGATGTCGCCGGCTTCACTCAGCTGATCGACCACGAATCGGACAAATTCAGGCGATGATGCCATCAGCGTTTCACTTCCGCCAGTTTCATGTCCCCGTCCCGGATGATGCCCCGGCGGCGCATGATATAAGCCGTCATGCCGGCAATGAGGCCGGGAAGCACGAAATGCATCAGGGCGATCTGCAGGAGCACCTGCCGCGAGGTCCCCATGACCTCCGTCATGGCAAACTGCCCGACCAGCCCTGAAGTCCCCATGCCCGCGCCGCTGGCATTGGAGGTCATCTTCAGGAAGACGGTGGAAACCGGCCCCAGGATAGCTGAAGCCACGATGGCAGGCAGCCAGACGACAGGCTTTTTAATAATATTGGGGATCTGCAGCATGGAGGTGCCAAGCCCCTGGGCGATGGCTCCGCCCATGCCATTGTCCTTGTAGGATGCAACGGCAAAGCCGATCATGTTCGCGGCACAGCCCACCGTGGCCGCTCCGGCCGCCAGACCGGAAAGCCCCAGAGAGATCGCAAGGGCGGCGGATGAAATGGGCAGTGTCAGCACCATGCCCATGACGACGCTGATGATGATCCCCATGGGAAGCGGCTGCAGTTCCGTTGCGGTGTTGATCAGCGCGCCCAGGGCCGTCATGAACCTTGTCATGACGGGACTGATGAGAAGTGCCGCAGCGCCGCCGATCAGAATCGTGGTCAGTGGGACCAGAACGATGTCGACTTTGGTTTTTCCGGCGATGCGTTTGCCGGCTTCGGCCGCGATGAGGGCGGCAGCAAAAGCCCCCACCGGTTCCCCGACACCGATCACTGCCGCCGCTCCGTCAAAGCGGATGGACCCCGCCCCCAGGGCACCGACGGCAACACAGCTCATGATGACCAGCGGCTGCGCCTTCAGGGCATAGGCCACGCCCACACCGATGGCAGGGCCCATCATCCGCTGGGCGACATTGCCGAATAATACCAGCTGGTCGATGCCGGTCAGGACGCCCACCTGTTTGATGATCAGGCCGATCAGGAGTGAAGAAAACAATCCCCAGGCCATTCCGTTTAAAACCGTGATGAAATAATCACGAATCACATGTTTCTTTTTCGTTTCCAATTGCTATACCCCACAATCCATTTTTCATCATTATAACAAAAAGATCACTGAAGAATTCAATTCTCGAATGAGTTTCGCAATCCCTCTTAAAAAAACCGATCCATTCTTCAAGATTGATATCCCGTTCCGACGCGGCCTTCCAAATCTGATAATACAAAGAGCTGCGCTGATAAACAGTCATGAACTCAAACCCGGCGGTCTCCAAGACTGCGATCCCGTTTTTCATCTGCCTCATCGCCTGGATCCTGGCATCAGTCTGCATCAGTTCCCCATCTTGTCAGGTCCGATCTGCCAGGACAGACCGAACCGGTCCCTGCGCCAGCCGCACTGCTCCGCCGCCGGGACGTGAGACAGCCTGGACCAGGAAGGGTCGTCCCTGCCTGATCCTCAACGGATGGATGATCTGTTTCATCCTGATTTTCTCCTTGACGGATGACATCGATGGGTCGCAGCGATTTTTCTTTTCAGCCACCCCAAAAAGATTTATCATGGGGGTGAATGATTCCGTTTCACCCGCTGACCTCATCCTGCCTGCGCCAGCTCAAGTCTTCTACTCCCGAGGAGGAGGAACCATGAACATCCATGTCATTTACCACACGAAAACAGGTCACTCCAGACAAATCGCTCACGCAGTCGCCCATTCCCTTGATGTTGAGGCCACCGATCTGAAAGATCTGAACGGGCCGCTCCTCAGTGACCTGATGTTTCTGGTGACCGGCGTCTACGGCGGAAAAGCCGATCCCAAAGTGACTGCGTTCATCGCACAGCTCTCGCCGGACCACGTGAAGCAGGTGTGTCTGATCACCTCCAGCATAGGCAATACCCCGCAGATTGAATTGCGGCAGCTCCTCCAGTCAGGGGGGATCCAGGTGCTCCGGGATGAATATACCTGCAAGGGGTCCTTTCTCCTCTTCGGCCTTGGACATCCAAGCGAAGGGGAACTTCAGCAGGCAGCAGACTTTGCCCGATCCGTGGCCGATTCGGTGTGATGGAGGGTCTTACCCTGTCAAATGAAACGGGACTGAAAGAATCAAACAAAAAAGAACACAATGAAAAGAAACGGGACTGAAAGAATCAATCATCAAACAGAAACGAGCCCAATGAAAAGAGCCCCCATAATGAGCGCCGAATGAAGAAATCTGAGGTGAGAACCGCCTGAAGACCGGTTCGTCGGACAGCTGATCCGGTAAATGATATCGCCCCTGATGCAAAAGAGCCCCGGCATCATCCGGAGCTCTTTTGCGTACTGTACAGACTTTCTCGTTTAAACAGGTTCGTTCCAATATTTTTTGATTGCTCCTCCAGCCCGATGACACCCATAGTTGTTCGAATGGGTATCCAGTGGCTCCTGCACCAAGGGCGGGTCAGACCGGGCCGATGAGAAGCACCGCGACGTCGTTGACGTTGGTTCCGGTGGGGCCGGTGATGATGAGCCCGTCGGCGGCTTTCAGCGCGTGATAGGCATCATTGTTTTTCAGTGACTGGAACAAATCGATCCCCTGATCCGCCAGTCTCTGTTTTGTTGATCCGTCAACGATCCCGCCGGCTGCGTCAGTGGGTCCATCAGTGCCATCGGATCCCAGACTGAAAATCAGGATCTGATCCAGTCCGGCGATCTGATCTGCGGCCGCCAGAGCCAGCTCCTGATTTCTGCCGCCTTTGCCGGTGCCGGTGAGCTGAACGACGGTCTCTCCGCCGGCGATGAACGCCAGCGGTCCATCCTGGGCATGGGTCCTGGCAATGGCCCCCAGGAAGGAGCCGGCTTCCTTCGCCTGGCAGGTGAGCCGATCCGTGAGGATGATGCTCCGGTAGCCGAGCTGTTCCGCCATTTGGGCGGCAGACCGGCACAGTTCACTGACACTGCCGGTAACATAGGTCGTTACATTATCAATGACTTTTGGTGTTTCCTGGCGCAGGTGCTCCATGGCCAGGGGTGAAAGCTTCAGGCCGTAGCGATGGATGATGGCGTCTGCCTCCTGCCATGTGCTGGAATCGGGATAGGCCGGCCCTGAAGCGATCATATCCAGCGGATCGCCGATGATGTCACTGAGGATGATGGCCTCGACTTTAGCCGGTGCGCACAGCCGGGCAAACCGCCCGCCTTTGACCCTGGAGAGTCGTTTGCGGATCGTATTAATCTCCACGATATCAGCGCCGCTGGCCAGAAGCTGCTGTGTCAGTTCATAGAGCTCTTCCTCCGGGATCAGCGGGTCCTCGAAGAGCGCGGAGCCTCCCCCGGAGATCAGGAACAGGACTTGATCCTCCGATTTGAGATCTGAAACCATGGCGATGGCCTGCCGGGTGGCCATAAATGAATTCCTGTCCGGGATCGGATGACCCGCCTCCAGACACAGGATCCCCGGAATCTCTCCCATCACATGATCGTACTTGGTGATGACACAGCCTTCATCGATGCGCTCACCCAGTCGCTGCCGGGCGGCATTGGCCATGGCCCAGGCTGCCTTGCCAGCGGCGATCAGGATGAGCCGGCCTTCGCTGATCCGGATCTCATCGATGGCCTTGCTGACCGCCTCATCGGGCCTGGCGGCCGTCAGGCAGGCTGCCATGATCTTCTGTGCATCCTTCTTCAGTTCCATGATGCTGACCTAAATAAACAGGGACAGCAGGACGATGCCCACCATGGCCGACAGACCGGAGACCAGCGTGCCGAAGGTCTGGGTCTTGTAGCCCTGTTCCGGTGTCATTCCGCCAAAGTTGGTGACGACCCAGAAGTAGGAATCATTGGCATGGGATACCGTCATGGCACCGGCGCCAATGGCCATGACGACCAGTGCGGCCTGAGCCGGTGTGGCAAAGCCGAGGGCCGGCAGCATCGGGGCAAGAATCCCAGCTGTGGTCGTGATCGCAACGGTGGAAGATCCCTGGGCCGATTTCAGGATGGCAGCCAGGAGGAATGGGAAGAAGATGCCGATGTTTTCAAAGACGGCAGAATTATCGGTGATGAAGGTCACAAGGCTCGTGGAGGCGATGACTTTGCCCAGCACACCGCCGGCGGCGGTGATGAAGAGGATCGGGCCCACGGTCTTCAGCGTTTCATTGGTGACCTGGTACAGATCATCCATATTGGAACGGCTCAGATAAAGCACGATGGCAAATACGACACCCACCGCCAGCGCGATGATCGGCGTACCGAAGAATCCGAAGAAGGTCCGGATCCCGCCGGTCCATTTCAGGATGGATGCCACATTGGACATGGCCATCAGAAGGATCGGGATCACAATGGGTGCCAGACTCATGAAACCGGACGGGAGCTTTCCATACGAGGCAACCAGATCTTCATAGGTCTGTGCCACTTCTCCGTCGATGATCTGGTCTTCTTTGGACTGGACCCGCTTGCCGATGTATTTGGCGAAGAAATAACTGCCGATGAGGGTCGGAATGGAAACCAGGACGCCCAGGCCGATGACCAGCAGCAACTGATCCCCGATGCCCAAGGTGTTGGCCGCTGCAATGGGGCCCGGGGTCGGCGGAATAAATACGTGGGAAGTGTAAAGCCCCATCGACAGCGCGATGGTCATGGTCACACTGGAGGAACCGGTCCTTCTGGCCAGTGCTTTTCGGATGGGATCCAGGATGACGAACCCGGAGTCACAGAAGACGGGGATCGAAACGACCCAGCCCATCAGCTCGATGGCCAGCTCAGGTTTTTTGAAACCGACCAGACGAACCACCATGTCGGACAGCTTGAGAGCCGCTCCGGTCTTTTCCAGCAGTGTTCCGATCAGCGCACCCAGGATGATGACGATTCCGATGCTGGTGAACGTCCCGGAGAACCCCTGGCCGATGACCGTGGCAATGCCGCTGACTTTATCCCCGTTGGCATTGACCGTATCCACCAGCGGGATTCCGCCGATGACGCCCAGTGCAAGGGATACCCCAATGATGCTGAGGAAGGGATGGAGTCTGAATTTGGAAATAAGCAGGATCATGACAATGATGGCAACAACAAACACCAGTAAAAACGGTATACCTGTCATAACAGATACCTCCTGAAAAAAAATAGGTTAAACATCAGTTCAACCCTTGATTTCAATATAGCAGAAACCCTTTACATTCAGTATGTTGTGCAGCACAATTTACCCGTCATTCCATTGTTTTCCGGAACAAATCAGATGGACCGATCTCATCGGCTGTGCCATTGAATCCAGCCGGCCATTTTGACCCACCTTGCCTGATCGTTTCAGCCCCTGCTTTTTATCCCAGCCCGTCCTTTTATATCGGCCCGTGCTTTTTATCCAGGATCCGTGAAAAGACCTGGGCGATGGCGAAAAAGGCAGCCTGGGAGGGTTTGCGAAGATCATAACCGGTTTCCTCGGCCAGCTTTTTGAGCCGGTACTGGACCGTATTGGGATGGAGATACAGCCTCCCTGCCATGGCCTGGATGGATCCCTCCGACTGAAAGAAGCAATTTGCCAGTTCCATGGCAGCTGACCGCTCCTGATCCGGAACTTTTGCAAACAGGATCGCGAGGTATCGGCGCATATTTTCTTCAGAAACATCATAGAGTGTCATTTCAAGATTCAGCTGGTGATAGAACATGATCGGGCTGTCCGTTTCTTCAGCCGCTTTGAGCGCCCGCACCGCCTGCTCGTTCATCAGTGCCGCATTGACAGAGCCCTCTTCCAGGGAATCAATGCCGAAATACAGGGCTTCCCCATATTTTCGCCGGATCATCGCAGCGATGCTCTGGCAGATCCGCTCCATCCCTTCGTCTGATTCCGCCGGAAACAGACAGATATAGCGGCTGGGGAGATACAGGTAAAGCGCTTCTTCATGGCGCTCCATAAAGAGCCTGATATCATCGTCGATCTGATCGATCTTCCGCTGGCCTTCCAGAGTCTCATTGAGAAGCGACAGTCTGGCGATCCGTATGGCCGCAGTCCGGCGCAGCTGCGTGATATCGATGCCCAGACGGCGGCCCCTGGCTCTGAATTTTTCTGTCTGGGCAGACTGCCCCTGACCGATCCACTCTTCGATGAACCGGTAGCGGATATGGCGCTCCAGACGGATGTCCATCTCTGTGAACCGCTCTTCCAGAAGGATCTGACTCATACTTTGGACGATCCGCCCGTATCCCTTGACCTCTGCCGGCGGACCGGTGATCCCGATGACGCCGGCGACATCACCCATGACCCGTATGGGCAGATTGATGCCCTCGCGGGTGGACTGAGTCGCCATGGCACGAGTCACCAGATACTCAGATAATCCTTCCTCGATAATTTTCCTGGCCCCCATGTGCAGCATGCCGATCCTGGATTCATCCATGGAGGCGATGATATGGCCCGTATCATCCATGAGATTGATATTGGCGTCAATGACCTGTCCGATCTCATGGACGATGGATCTGGCTGCACTCTGCGATATCCTGATACTCATTTTTTCCCCTTTGTCAGTTTTTTCGACATTCCTGCTGTGTCGTCGCGGTTGGATCCGCACTTTTTTTTATTATATCACCTGTCGGTTCCGCACTCAGCCCAGACACCCAAAACATGAATTTAAAAATGTCTCACCGGGCTCATTCTATAGTATAATCGTTTCATTGATAATCATTCTCAAGTATGAAGGAGGCCCCATGGAACAGTTTATTCAGAAAATCATAGATATCAAAGATGAAGCACCGACGATCCGAACCTTTCATTTTGAACGGCCCGAAGGCCTGATCTGGGAGGAAGGGTCTCACCTGCATCTTGCCTTTCCGGGCTTCAATGCCCAGGGCCGGCGTGACCCCGATAAGATCCGCCACATGTCCATCTCTTCGCTGCCCAGGGAAAACACCATCGCCATCACCACCCGGCTCAATAATGCTTCCCCCTTCAAGACTGCCATGGCCAGTCTGACAATCGGTGATGAGATGGTCCTGTTCAAAATCGGCTCACGGCTTGGACTGCGCCGCGAAGACCGGCCCCTGTGCCTCCTGAGCATGGGCGTGGGCCTGGCAGCATTCAGGCCCCTGATCATGGAATTTTCCGCAAATTCAGAGCGGATCCCCTCTGTGACCAGTCTTGCCATTGTAAGACCGGGACAGGAATTATTTCAGGAAGAACTGGCCGGCTTTGAATCAGATCACTTCCGGCATCACCGGCACTATGACCGGACCTCTTATCTGGAAGGGCTTTCCAGCCTGCCCCAGCCTGACTCCATCTATTACATCGTGGGCAGTGAGCTGTTCATCCGTGATATGATCCGGACGCTGCGGGCACAGGGCATCCAGGATGAGGACATAGTCATCGATAAAAAACCTGCGGTCCGCGAAATGTTCTTTCAGGCCATGGATCTGATCTCCGAAAAACCGATGATCTTTTAAATGACCCCATGACCAGGCGGATGTCAGGATCAGGCTCCTGTCTTTGCCTGGCGTGGTAATTTTGAACGGTGTTGCAGGAAGGTGTTACCTGACCGTGGTGCCTGACCGTGGTGCCTGACCGCGTTGACTGACCGGGTCGCCT
>CAYYVR010000040.1:12493-18957 GCA_964475185.1 uncultured Clostridium sp.
CCTGACCGTGGTGCCTGACCGTGGTGCCTGACCGCGTTGACTGACCGGGTCGCCTGACGGCAATGCCTGGGCACTTTTTCATCTGCGGTGTTGCCTCCACGGCACTGGCTGCGCGCGGCTATTCCGCACTGTCTGCTGAACCGGCAGGATTTCAACTTCACTCTTTTTTGACGCCCTGCAGACTGTGTTTTTCATCCAAATAACATAAAGAAACCGCAGCAAGACCAACTTACTGCGGTTTCTTCATATTAAGTTTTGCTTCTCAGGAATTAATCCTGGAATTTGGAGTGCTGTTCACGGATGGACTTCATTTCTGCAATGATATCATCCACTTCGAGAACCATTTCCATCATTCCAATCTGATCCTCATAAACTTCGGCGTTGACTTCTTCCTTGAATTCAGGTTCCACTGCGTGGTAAACTCTCAGACCAAGTGCAACTCCGGCCAAAGGACCGGCGAAAGTTGGATCTCCTGCTGTAACTGTTTCAGCTGCCAGACCGGCAGACTCGGCTTCTGAACCTCCAATTAAAACCACAACGTTCTCAGCTCCGTATTTCTCGGAAGCCTCAAGAACTCTTTTCTGGTTTTCAAGGTCCATAGCACCAGCGGCAGTTCAGACGAAGCATTCGGTTGAAGCAAACACGACTTCGCAGTCGATGTCTTTCAGACACTCTGCGATCGCAGGTGCCGGAATGCCGTCTCTGTCGCCGATGATGATGATTTTCTTGCCATCATATCTTGACATAACACATTTCTCCTTTACATTTAGTAATACCTCTATTGTATCTGAAAAACCGGAATCTCTCAATGTATAAATATTACTTATTTGATAATCTTTCAGCTTTTTCCCATATTCTTTTCCCGGAGCGCTGATTCGTTCACTTTTCGCCGGTTATTTCGATTCTCAGGGTCTGAAGAGATCCCGCTTCCAGATGAATCCCTCAGTTTTTCAGGACCTTTTTTTGCCTGTGATGTCAGAAAACCCGATACCGGACAAGAGGCATCCTCATGATGGTCAATAGCAGGTGCCCGACATAGCCACTCAGAACATCGATGATCCGGATGAACCTGAAAGACTCGATGAACAGGCCTCTGATTCCGCCGTTGGCACCCTGAATCAGCACCAGCAGGCGGTATTTAAAACCACCCTATTTACAAAGCGGTTCCGGGGTTTAAAGCAGCGGGAAGTCCATTGAAAAGATCCAGACAACCAGGATCAGACGGCAGATGCTGCCTGACCGCGGATGGATCTGTTCCGATCAGCCATCCGATCAGGACTCCGGCAATGATCAAGACCCATTCCAAACCCACCCTGCCAGCCAATCCGGAGATCGAGCCTGATGAGTATTGAGTTCTTTCAGCCATAGATAATCCCCCCTTAAGAAAACCAGAATCTCCCCTCGATCCGCACATACCGCGAACCAAAATGATATCTGTCATGATGCAAGAACATGGCAGAATCATGTATACAAATTCATGTTATTTTATGGAATCGACATCAGACAAAGGGTTTCATTCTATTTTTATAATTTATCAGGTTTCCACCAACTACTTTCTTTCCCATAGTCAGTTCTTCCAGCGTTTGCAAGAGCTGCGCTTCCTGCCATCCACCAGCTCCTATTTGCAGCGCCCGGATCACTTCCTGGCCAAAGGTAAAGTCCCCGATCCGTCGATCGGGGACTGAACTGTATGAAAGGTGACTTTGTAAGAAAGGGAAATGTCACTTTCAGGTGAAAATCATGGATTGGCTTTATTTGACACCGGACATCGACGCGGGAACTTTTGATCCCATTCTGGTGCGGATGTCGTAGATGATCATGAATCCGACGAGGATGAACCCGAGGTAGCCATTCAGTCCGTAAAGGATGTTGACCAGGGCCTTATAGGGCAGGAACCAGGCGGCGATGAGGCCGATGATTCCGCCGACCACTGTCAGCATTTTGTATTTGGAAGTGCCTTCCTTGGCGACCCGTCCCACACCGGTCCACAGCAGCGGAACGGCTGTGGTGTAAATGCCGGTGAATACGATGAGGGCAAAGGCCTGAGCGAACAGCGGATGGATCTTATTGGCCAGCACAAGGGCCGGGATGTCAGCGGAGGCGGTGTCGCCGATGTGGCCGATCAGTGCAAGGCAGCAAAGCGCGGCTGCGCCGAAAATAAACAGCGTCGAGGCGATCATGCCGGTATTGACTTCCTTCAGTTTGTTTTTAGCACCGATCTCCGCAAGGAAGGCCGCAAACCAGAGAATGACGAATCCGCCGTAAGATGCTCCTGACATGAACGGATTTCCGCCGCCCACCTGGGTAAGGTCATAAGAACCTGCATCAACAGCAGCGATGTTTTCAGACAGATTGGGCGCGCCGGAGATGGCGGTGATCACCGAAACGATGAGGATCAGCAAGATGATGATGGGTCCGAGCTTACCCAACGCGTTCAAAATGCCTTTCAGTCCGAAGAAAGCGGTAGCGACAACGGCCACGGTCAGGATGATTGCGCCCACGCCGTTGGGCAGGCCCCACTGCTGGGTTGCCGTGGAATTGGCCCCGCCGCACATGACGATGAAGCACATGTAGCAAAAGAAAGCCGAGAAGTAGTCAAAGAAGGTCCCGATGTATTTTCCGGTATAATGGCGATAAATGTCGCCGCCTCGTTCCAGCTTCAGCCGATTTCCGTTGGTCGCAAAGGAAATGTTGGTATATACGTAAATAGCCGCTGCAACTAAGATAACGACCCAGAACTGTGAACCGTAGGACGCTTCATACTGCATGACTTCCTGCATGGTGGCAAATCCGGCGCCGATATAAAAGGCGATGCAGGCACCGCAAAAAGCGACGACCGCTGCGATACTCATTTTTGATTTTTCCATGTTGTTCTCCTCTTTATACGATTTGTTGAAAACACCCGTTGATCGAAAGGACGCTCCCCGGCGATGCAAGGCCGAACGCCATGAAACCAGGGATCTTGCTGTCTGCAGCCTTTGCGCTCCTTCGCACAAAGCCATTGCGATATCGCGTCCATGGCTTAAGGAGCGGTGAACCGATCGCCATGGCGATGGAATACCGGCTGCGTGGATGACTTAAAATGATTGCGGTGTTTCATGTGATATATTTAACTCTGTTTTTTTGTAAAAAGAGCAGTCCCTGGCACAGATGGCAAGCTATTCGTGTCTGGACTGCTCTCTTATTTGTTTCTATGGGTTGGGCTTCAAATCCCCTGCCGGATTAGAATACAGTGACTTCAGTGACCGGTGTGGCCAGTGCCTTGACTGCACGTTCAACCATTTTCATCCGCAGCGTTTCTTCATTGGTGCGTTCCATGGAAGGATCTCCGGTGGGATGAGGGATCGCAACTGTGGGGACGATCCGGTTGGCGCCGACTGACTGTGAGATCGTGATGATCGTAGCCATGTGGACGATTGGAATGCCATAACGTTCGATTTCCTTAACGATCGTTGCACCGCAACGTGTACAGGTGCCTCACGTACTGGTCAGGATCACACCGTCGACGCCGGCTTCCTTGAGTTCCTTACCGATCTCCTTACCGAAATGGATGGAGTTTCCAACAGCTGTTCCGGTTCCGGTGGTGGTGTAGAAGGTTTCAAAGACTTTGCCGATCCGGCCGTCTTTTTCCATTTTCTTCAATGCGTCCAGAGGAAGGACACGGTCCGGGGATTCATTGGCATAGACCGGGTCAAATCCGCCATGGATGGTGCAGAAATCGCCAGCCAGGTCATCGCGTCCGGTGATGTCATATTTGCCCCATTTCTGAGCAGACGCTGACTGGATGCGGTCCGGGTTTCCGAGGGGGACGATTCCGCCGGTGGTGACCAGCGCGATGGTTGCCTTGGACAGATCGGCGATGGGTGCTGCCGGTTCTACCAGGTCAAAGACCGGCATCGGCATTTCCGTTTCGTAAGGCTCGTTGTTGAAGCGCTTCATCAGCATATCCACTGCACGGGCTGCACCGATCTGATCGGAGAATTCCGTGACGCGTTTGCCCTGTTTGAAGTATTCGTCCGCTTTATGATTGAGCTTCTCACCGGCCAGAAGTTTCTTGGCAAGAGCTGCCATTTTCGGCAGAGCCTTTCTCATGTCACCGGCGCTGTTGCCGGTGGGAACCGTGTACGCTTTGAGCTTGGTGACTTCCAGGCCCGGATTTTCTTCATACATTCCGGATACGACCGGTACGTCATATTTATCCACAGCAAATTCAGCAACCAGTGCAGAAGCCATACCGTAACGTCCTGCGTTGAAGGAAGGTCCTACAACGACCAGATCCGGTTTCACTTCATCCATGGCTTTCTTGAATTCAGCCAGGGCTTCTTCGGTGTGCTCATTGATGTAGTTGTCGCCGCAGATGAAAGTGGATACAACTTTACCGGCACCGTTCAGTTCTTTTTCAAATCCCATGGCAGGTCCGACTGCGCCCTCTTTCAGAACGGGAGCAAAGTCAGCCTGATCTTCTCCACCGACTTGGCCAAAGAACTGATTTACATAATATAAAATTCTCTTTTCCATTGTTCTCCTCCTCGTCCTAGTACTCAGTGATTTTCAGGTTGTGATATCCGATTTCAGAGGTTGCTCCGATGACAGCGTTCAGCTCACATTTCATGACGCCGGTCTCTGCATCGTAGGCACCTGCCCATCCGCCTGCCAGATTGGCAATGGCTTCGGGGTTACCCAGGATCCGGTCTGCCTTGGGCAGCGTGACCACATGGGATACGTTTCCGGTGGAAATGACTGCTTTGGCTTCCGGTTTGGCATCGGCCAGGGGCTGGCTGGCACCATCCCATCCGGAGCACTCATCGGTGATCAGAACAGCTTTGATGCCCGCTTTTTCCAGGCGCTCTGCGATCATGACCAGGTCAGAGTCAGGATTTCCGTAGCCTTCTTCGGATACGATGACACCATCTGCACCGAGCTGCTTGCAGAGCTTGGCGGTGAAATCACAGGATCTGAACTTTCCTTCCAGGGTGGTGAGTTCAGGAACCATGATGGATCCGATGAAGTTGATCTCCTTGCCGTGCTTCTTCAGCAGTTCCATCACAACAGAGTTGTTCTGATGCTGATAGGTGGTGATCTTGTCACAGGCTGCTACACAGTTTCCGGAAATGACAGCGCCGTCGATCTCTTCGAGAGGATGAAGGAGCGTCGGGATGATCTGCTTGGCATCTACACCATAGATGTAGGAGTCATGGAGCAGCCCCTGCGTGATGAGCATTTCTGCGTAAACGACTTTGGGAAGGTTCGGATACTTTTCGTTTTCTTCCACCATGGATCCGACTTCATATGTGTCGGTCTCATAGACTGGCGCGTTCTCCGCGATCTTTCCGACATATTCAGCGGTCAGAAGTCCGGCCATCCTTACTGCTTTCTCGTGTTCGTGGGCAGTGAGACCATCCACCACCGACAGATCCACGACAAGGTTCAGGGTCTTGGAGAAGGGTGTCCATTTGGCACCTTCGCCCCACATGTCGATGACGCCTTCCTGGAATCCGACGATGTCACCGATGGTAACGATGGCTACGCCTTCCAGTACGTTGTAGGCGCCATGTCCAAGCTGTCCCGTCTGAGTTGTGACGCCGGCAAATCCCGGTACACCCTCGATCTTGACTCTTGGTTCGATGACATCCTTCACTGGGATGATCCTTGTTTTTTCTCCCGGTTTTGCGATATCAACGGCGACTTCCTTAATGTTCTCAAGGCCCTTGATAAAGCTGACTAATTCGTCACGGTTCAAAACCAGCTGTTCTCCTACGACTGCATTCTTGTCGCCAAAAACAACATCACTGATTTTAACTTTACGTCTTTCCAGTTTCAAATTGAATCCCTCCTAATCGTTGTAGCGAGCACTAAGCTCTTTTATCTCGTAAAGAGCCTGGGTTAGAAGCTCATTATCGATGAATTCATAATCTTTCAGGTTCTTGTAGTCCACCGTATGGGTCGCCAGCGATGTTTCCAAAAGGATCAGGCTGTTTTCGATGGCCAGAAGTGATTCCTGATTGTCACCGCCCGGTTCATCCGATATCAGGATGGAACGGACCGGAGAAAAGTGCATTCTTCCGCTGGCTGCCAGCGGAGAGGTCAGCAGATGATGACCTTTATGGATCATGTCCCTGGCTTTTTTCAGAACTGCAAGCTGATCGCCTTCGATTCTCACCACATCGGGAGCATCTCCAAACATCGAATTATTCGTTAAAATCATAACAACACCTCAGTAACATACTACTTGTATTTCAACAGGTTGTCAAACGTATACAATCGGGAAACCGTTGAAAAATTACAAAATGGATGCAAAAATGAAACCCCCTCAAACGCTGTTCAACACAGAGTCTGAGGGGGGGCCAACGACGAAAAATGAATAATTAAATTACATTTTGATAATTATTTCGATTTTATTTCACAAACTGATTTTTAAAACAGCGCCGCCCGGATCCGGGACAGAAAGTCATCGATGTGCTCTC
>CAYYVR010000041.1:0-18941 GCA_964475185.1 uncultured Clostridium sp.
TTATTGATATAAGATTAACATTAACGGGATCCGCTTTCAATGGTGGCTGCTGAATTTCATGAAATCATATTATTTAGTGATACCAACAGTTAAACCCCTATATTCAATCAACTTTAAATATTTATTCACTAAGGAGTCCATGGTGATCTGATGAAATCAACCGGGTGAATCCAGGGTGTTCCCCATCATTTTGTTAATTGGACTACAATATCCACCGTGTCAGTCCCGCAGCGGACCATGCATCATCCTGCTGCTTCGTTTTCAGGGCACAGAAAAACACCCTTCCAATTAACGATCCCTTACCAATCAAAGGACTTCCGGGATTTATCTGTAACCATCCCTTTTATCTATTGACAGATCAGTAGCAAGCCGTTATACTTTTGAAAATATCCAAAATGCCAGGAACGAGAGAAGTAAGATCGCCCAGCCTTAAAGAGAGCAGCCGCTTGGTGGAAGGTGCAGGTATGACGATCCCAAATACACTCGCGAGCAGTTCTTCGAACGAGGTTCAGAAAATGTTGATCCTTCAGTAGTCTGATCCGGGGACGCGCCCGTTACCCTGCGATTCAGGATCACGTCGTCCCCCGGGGAATCTGTGATGCGTCCTGAACGAAGGTCGGATTCTGCCAGCATCCGATGAATCAAGGTGGTACCACGGTCATACGCCGTCCTTTGAAACTCAGTGAGAGTTTCAAAGGACGGTTTTTTAGTTTGATCAGGGGATGGATGGCCCAAAGAGGAAAAAGTACAGGCACAAAAAGTGCACAAAAAACAAATGAAATGAAATGGAGTGAACATGATGGCAAAGGTAAAATTTTTTAGCGGTGAACAGATCCCTCTCGAGATGCATAAGGTCCGGATCATTCAAAAACTCTGTCTCCCGGAGGTGGATCAGCGGCTGCAGGCCATGACCGAAGCGGGGAACAATACGTTTCTCCTGAAGAACCGTGATGTCTTCCTGGATATGCTCACCGACAGCGGTGTCAATGCCATGAGTGACCGGCAGCAGGCCGCCATGATGGTGGCGGATGACAGCTATGCCGGCAGTGAAACGTATTTCCGGCTGGAGAACAAAGTCAGGGAAATCTTCGGCATGGATCACTTTCTGCCCGCCCATCAGGGTCGTGCCTGCGAGAACATCATTTCCCAGGTCCTGGTCAAACCCGGCAGCATCGTGCCGATGAACTATCATTTCACCACCACCAAGGCCCACATCACACTGAACGGCGGTGAGGTGGAAGAGATCATCATTGACGAGGGGATCGAAGTGACCTCTGATCATCCCTTCAAAGGCAACATGGATGTGGATAAACTCAGATCGCTGATCAAAGCCAACGGAGCTGAAAAGATCGCCTTCGTCCGCATGGAGGCCGGCACGAACCTCATCGGGGGACAGCCTTTCTCCCTGGACAACCTTACACAAGTCAGCGAGATCTGCCAGACAGCCAGGATCCCCCTGGTTCTGGATGCCAGCCTGTTGGCAGACAATCTGTATTTCATGAAGATCCGGGACGAGCACTGCCGTGACCTCTCCATTCGCGAGATCACCCTGAAGATGGCCCAGCTGTGTGACATCGTCTACTTTTCGGCCCGCAAACTCGGTTTCGCCCGGGGCGGGGGCATTGCCATCCGGGATGAAGCGATCTACCGGCAGATCCAGGAACTGGTCCCGCTCTATGAGGGGTTCCTCACCTATGGCGGCATGTCCGTGCGTGAAATGGAGGCCATCACCGTGGGGCTGGATGAAACCATGGATATGGACATGATCACTCAGGGTCCCCAGTTCATTGCCTACATGGTGGATGATCTGGTCAGCAAAGGGATCCCCGTCGTCACCCCGGCCGGCGGCCTGGGCTGCCATCTGGATGCCATGCGCTTTGTGCCCCATATTCCCCAGACAGAGTATCCCGCCGGTGCGTTGGCCTCTGCGCTCTATCTGATCAGCGGCATCCGGGGAATGGAACGAGGCACCATGTCCGAGCAGCGTGACGCCGACGGCACCGAACCGCTCTCATCCATGGAGCTCCTCCGCCTGGCCGTGCCCAGACGCGTCTACACCCTTTCACAAATCCGGTATGCACTGGACCGGATCCACTGGCTGTATGAAAACCGCGATCTCATCGGCGGTCTGAAATTCTACGAAGAACCGAAGGTCCTGCGCTTCTTTTTCGGCAGGCTGGAGCCGGTCTCCGACTGGCAAGAGCGACTGGTGGCCAAATTCAAGGCCGACTTTGGCGACAGTCTGTAATTCCACCGAAAAGATCGCCTGGACCGTTCCACTGACATGACCGACAATGAACAAGAAGTACAGAAGATACAGCAATGGGAGGATTTAAATGACACTGCTCATCGAAGATCAGGATTTGAAACTGGAATATAAGAAGGGATTTGGCGCCTGGACCTACCATATCCGGATCCCGGGCACTGAGATCATTGAGGGAAAATGGGGCTTCATGAAAGTGTCAGGAACCATCGACGGCTATGAGATCAATGGCCTGAATCTTGCGCCGCGGAAAAATGAAGACAAGATCATTTCCATTAATAAAACCATTCGGGATGCCATCGGGAAAACCGGCGGCGATATCGTCCGGGTCACTCTTTATCTTCATGACTGATCCGTTTCCGATAAGGGACTGTTCGCCTTCCGGAGCTGCCAGGTCACAGCTTCGCTAAACCCTGCTTTGATCAGGACATAACAATAAATCGTTTTCAGTTTTTAATGTAAATATACTGTGAATACTGTGCGGGAGCCATAGAATGGCCTGGCAGAAAGCTTCAGGGACCCTGTTAATATTTGACAAACTTTATACAACTTGCGATTTTTAGTATAATGAAGCTACCAAAGAATTAAGGAGGCTGTTGTGATGACACTTCAACTGGAGATCAAACCAGAAGCAAAAGAACTGATCATGCGCAAAGCCGACGGCAACTTCACTTTGGATATGCATGAAACTCTCTCCTACACAGGTCATGGGCACATCGAGCCGGAAGTGAAATTAGGCAAGCCGAAGGATCACTGCTATCTGTATGAACCCGTAGAAATGGATGGCCTCACCTGCTTTAAGAATGTTGAACACTGCTTTTCGGATGAGTGTGTGGTCATGATGAAGAAATTCCTGAATTATCGCTGCATCGGTATTGAACCAAAATGTCATGGCCAATAGAAACGCCCTTGCGGGATCCGGCCTGGGAATGCCTCAGGCGGCAACCCCAGAAAAGACATAATGGCCTTAGGAAAAATTCAAACATCCTATGGAACGGCCCGGAAGCTGAGATCCTTCAGTTTCCGGGCCGCTCTACTTTCATTTTCCAAATCCGGGATCCCCAGTGCCCCGCCTGATGCCGATGCGCGGCGCTGATCCTGATAGGACAGCTTTGAGGGGATGAGGCAAAGCGATCAAAATAGTCTTTTTATGAACTCCCCGCCAAATCCACCATTCCATCGGCATATCACGTATAATAATTAGAAAAAGGAGCTTTTCACCAATGAGCATCAGAACATTTTCCAATGAGATCGCAAAGAACTTTTTAAATACAGGTACAAAACCAGTGGCCCTTAAAAAAATCGACGAGGTCGAACCACAGGAAGCTGTCTACCGGCCGGTGATGATCGAATTGTCCCACCTTTTGGAGAAGACGCACACCATCTATCACGAGGATGAAATCATCAGCCGCATCGGCGAAATGGGCAAAGCAATTGCCGATGAAGGCACCGAAGACGGGATCTTCTGGCAGGATCAGGGCGGACATCAGGCCATGCTCATGGACGAGCGAACACTGACGGCTTACCGGGCAATATTCGAAGAATATCTGGATCCGGGTCTCGTCGAGAACCTGCGCAGCTTTCTGGCGCAAACCAATAAAACCCGCCTGGCTGAGTATGAAGCTGCAAGTGTAGAGGATCAGGAGAAGTTCAAAAAAATCAATGTCGTCACTTTGAATTAGATCAGGCCTCCGATCCCGCTGGATGGGTCAGGGAACATCCACCATCCACCATCCACCATCCACCATCCACCATTCAGCGATTTGTGAAATGGACCAGCGAACCGTCACCCCTGGGTGGCGGTTTTTCTGATTGCGCTTATTAAGGACTCACTTTCCTGCTGTCGCAGGTTTCGGTATTTTCTGTTGAAGACGTCCTGTTCATGATTCCAGTTTGATGGGTTCAGTTCGTATTTTGCTGCTGATGGCTCCCTGCTGATGGCATCCTCCTCCCTTTTGATGGCACCCTGTTCCCTGCTGATGATGATTTCTGGTGAGAACCATATATAACTGATTTTCACTTTCTCCCCATGGAAATGCTGAACTTACAATGAATAAATAAATCATTCAGTGTATTTGCCGTGAACTTTCTTTGCTTATCAGCCCCTTGGAGATTGAAAGGATATACTTTTAATAAGAACTTTGAAAGGTCCTGGAAATCAGTGACTTGAAAATTTTATGGATAAGGAGGAGAAGCACCATGAATAAAGGGTTGGGCATCATCGGAACAATACTGGTTGTTCTTTTAGTCCTCTGGTTTTTAAATATCATTTAGGTTTAAATTTCAGCGGAATAAATAAGTCAGCAAAAAGATCCCACCGGCTGGTCAGGTTTTACCCTGCCGGCCGATGGGATCTTTTTTTCTGTGGTTTTCACTTCAGTCCCGGTTTCTCTTCAATCCCGTTTTTGTTGAACGGTCTGAACAGAGAAAGAATTCAGTGACAATGGGGGCATCAGCCGGATCAATCGGGCATTCGGGGATCATTTCAATGCTTTCAGCAACAGCTTCAGCGTCTGATCTTTCAGCTGGCTGATCTCTGCTTCCTGTTCCCGCTTGTCTTTCAGATCTTTTCCCCCCTGGCTGCCGCAGACCCCGAGCTTGATCTTCATGAGATTTCGGATATAGGCGGTGAAGAACCCGAAGAGGATCATCCGGATCTCCGTCATGGTAAGATCCCCGGCGATCTGCCCTTCTTCGGTGCCAATGGCAGTGATCCGCCGGATCTGCGTTTCGAGCATAGTCTCCATTTTCTGGCGGAAGGCGTCGTCAAGGTAGGCGCCGTTGTCCAGCTGCACCCGGTGTTCCATGAGGACCATGAAAAAGATGCCGGTGGACTGTCCGTCGAGACTTTCCTCCATATGGTCCAGGGCATTGCGGATCATATCCCGAAAGGTCTCGGCGGAGAACACATACGCTGCAAAGCGGCGGAAGTTTTCCCGAAGATGGTAGGCCAGGGCCTCCCGGATGATCTCTTCCTTGCTGGCGAAATATTCGTAGGCGGTGCTTTTGCCGATGCCGGCGGATTCGGTGATGTCGGCCACTTTGAGCTCATGGACGGGCCGGCCCTCCCGCAGGAGGGTCATGACCCCGTCAAAGATGAGGATCTGTTTCTCGCTGTAGTCCATGAGCTTATCCATTGATATCCTCCCGATCCGGTTCCGCTGCGCTGTCTTCGCTGATTTCTTCCCCGTCACCTCGCAGGGGATGGTCCTGGTCCTTCTTTTCCCGGTTGAGCAGATCATAGAGGACCGGAACGATGAACAATGTCAGGAGGGTGGCGTAACTCAGTCCGCCGACGGTGACCACGGCCATGGGCTGCATCATTTCCGCTCCGCTGCCGTATCCCAGAGCCAACGTGGTCATGGCCAGGATCGTGGTCAGCGCCGTCATGACGATGGGCCGCAATCTGGTGGCGCCGGCCTGGATGAGGGCTTCCCGTTTGGCCAGACCCCGGGCCCGCAGCTGATTGACATAGTCGACAAAGACGATGCCGTTGTTGACGACGACGCCGGCCAGGAGCAGAAAGCCCAGCATGGCGATGACGGACAGTTCCATGCCGATGGCCCAGAGCAGGAGGAATCCGCCGGTGAAGGCCAGCGGCAGCGTGAACAGAACGATGAAGGGAGACAGCAGGTTCTGGAACTGGGCCACCATGATGAGGTAGATGAACACGACGGCCAAAAGGATCATCAGGACGAGATCCCTCATGGTGTCCCGGATGGTTTCATTCTCCCCTTCCAGGGTCACTTCATAACCTGTCGGCACATCAAGGGCCTTGAGGTTGCTCTCGAAATCCCGGCTCACCAGGCCGATGTTATAGCCGTCGGCAATGGCGGCGGTGACGGTCATGTACCGGCTCTGATTGGTCCGGCGGATGGCACGCAGGCTGTCGGTGACGGAAATGTCAGCCACATCGCTCAGCGTCACGGTTTTTTCCGTGCCGTCACGCAGGGTGACCTCCATGGTCAGGCTGCCGATGGTGTCCCTGGAGAGGCCTTCTCTGCCGGGCTTCAGCAGCACCACGGGATAGCTGGTGCCCTGTTCTGTCAGCTGAGTGGCCGTCATCTCCTCGCTGAGGGCAGAGGTGACTTCTGCAAAGATCTGAGCCACGGTGAGCCCTTCGATGATGGCCTTGTCCTTATCCACGGTGATGCGGATCTCTTCGCCGGAATCTTCCAGTCCGGTGAGGACTTCATCGGTGCCTTCCGTGTCCCGGGCGATGGCTGCGATCTCCCGGGAAAGATCCGCCAGCGTGTCAAGCTCAAATCCCTCGACGTTCACCGAGATGCCGCTGCCGCCCAGGGCAGACAGGTCCATATTGGAAGCCGAAACGGTCATTTCGCCGCCCAGGTCCCGGGTGGTCTCATAGATGGCCCGTTCCACATCCCGGTTGGTCATTTCACGCTCATCCTTCAGGAGGATATAATACGTGCTTTCACTGGCGCCGGATCCCGAGCCGCTTCCCCCGGGGGGGCCAAAGCCCATGAACCCGGCTCCGCCGGCGCCCATGACGCCAACGGTCTCCACGGCATCGATGGTGAGGATCCGTTCCATCACCGCATCATTGAGGGCATTGATCTCAGGCTCAGTGAGGCCTTCCGGTGGTTCGTAGCTGGCTGACATCTGGGGGGAGTCGATCTCCGGGATGAAGCCCGTCCCGATGCGGGTCACCCCATAGATGCTGCCGCCCAGGAGCGCTACGGCCAGGAGAATGACCAGGGGCTTGAAGCGCAGCGCCTGGGCCAGTGCCCGTTCATAGAACCGGACCGTCCCATCGAACCACTTGTGCTGTTTTTCGTTGCTGGTGCGCAAGAGGGTCGCCCCCAGAGAGGGGACCAGGGTCAGTGCCACGATGAGGCTGGCCAGCAGGCTGTAGGCAATGGTGAGGCCCATGTCGGTGAACAGCTGCCGGGAGATGCCTTCCGTAAAGACAATGGGCAAAAACACCGAGACGGTGGTCAGGGTGGAGGCCAGGATGGCACCCGAGACTTCCCTTGCCCCCTGGATGGCTGCCTGATCCGAGGGCATGCCTTCCTTGCGCAGCCGGTAGATGTTCTCGATGACTACGATACTGTTGTCCACCAGCATCCCCACCCCCAGGGCAAGGCCTGACAGGGAGATGACATTCAGCGTGACATCGCTGAAGTACATGAGCACCAGGGCAAAGGTCAGGCTGATGGGGATGCTCAGCGCGATGACAAAGGTCGGTTTGAGGTCACGCAGAAACAGGATCAGGACCAGGATGGCCAGGATCCCGCCCAGCAGGAGGTTCTGCATGACGCTAGAGGTGATCATGTCGATGTAGTCCCCCTGGTCCATCATGGGCCGGATGCTCAGGCCGGGATGGAGATCCTCCAGCTTTTCGATCTCCGTATCGATGGCATCGGAGACTTCCGCTGTGGAGGCGGTGCTCTGCTTCTGGAAGGTCAGAAGGACACCGTTGTTGCCGTTGACTTTGGTGTAGATGTCTTCGGAATTATCTTTCTTGCTGACCCGGGCCACTTCCTGGAGCTCGATGTCGCCCACGGGTTCCATGCTGAACAGGACCAGGCGCTGGATCTGCCGGGGAGCTTCAAAATCATCGCCGACTTTGACGAGGATCTCGCCTTCGGCTTCCTCCAGGTACCCCGCAGGCATGCTGAAGTTCTGGGCTTTCAGGATATTGGCGATCATCTCTTCGGTGAAGATATTGGTGAGATCGGCGTTGGCCAACGCTTCTTCGCTGGACTGTTCGAAGGTCTCCATTCCCTTGTCCAGTTCAGCCAGGCCGTTCTGCATCTGCACTTCGGCCTTGGCCAGTTCCACGGCCATGGTGATCTTGCCGGCCTCCAGTTTTTCAGAGGCGCCCTGCGCTTCTTTCAGTCCGGCCTCCAGCTGGGGTTTCATGGCGGAGAGGGTCATCTGACGAATCTCGATGCTCTGGAGGTCCAGCTCCACGGCAATGAGGGTCCGGATGGCCTCCCGGGCCTGTTCCAACAGACCGGTGATGCTCTGGGCATCCATGTCCTCCAGACCGGGCAGGCCCTCCGGCAGACCGCCCTGGATGGAATCCAGGAAGGCCTGAAAATCAGCCTGGGTCAGACTGGCGGCGCCGGAGGGAAAGACCCGTTCAAAGACGGCATTGAAATCAAGGAGGCTGCGCAGCTGATCCCGGGCAGCTTCCAGGGCCGCCTTTTCCGCGGTGAGACTGGCTTCCTCCGCCAGCAGGGCATTGAGGTTGCCCATGGCGGTGCTGAGCTCCGTGCTGGCTTTGGCGATCTGTTCTTTCTGATCGGCGGACTCCCGGCTCAGGGTCTTCTGGCCTTTTTCCAGGGCGCGGCGCGCGTCCTCCAGCTCCAGTTCGGCCTCATCGAGTTCCGTCTGGATGGTGGCCCGGACTTTCTGATTGAGTGCTGCGATCTTTTCCGGCTCCAGTTCGATCTCCAGTCTCGTCTCCACCAGGCCGTTGCCGGTGACGGCGGCCACGCCTTCCTGCCGTTCAAAGGAGGGCATCACAACATCCCGGGTGAACTGCGACAGCTCATCCAGGTCCATGCCCTCCACGTCCACACTGGCGACGAAAATGGGCAGCATATCCGGGCTCAGTTTCAGAAGGATCGGCGAGCCGATCCCCTCCTCCAGGGTCCCCTTCACCTGATCGACGCTGCCGGAGAGCTCGATCATGGCGCTGTCCATGTTGGTGCCTTCGGTATACTCCAGCATGATCATGCTGGAGTTCTCACCGGAGACCGACTCCAGACTGCTCAGACCGCTGGAGGTGCCCAGGGCCCGTTCCATGGGCGCGGTCACCAGCTGTTCCACCTTTTCGGGGCTGGCGCCGGGATAGGGCGTGATGACCACCACAAAGGGAAGGTCCACGGTGGGCAGAAGATCGGTCTTCATCCCCAGAAAGGATATAACGCCCAATACCAGCGTCAGGATCACCGCCACGACGACGGTATATGGTTTTCGTACACTGTATTTTGATAACATGCTGATTCTCCTATACAAAATGACCCGACCGAACGGTCGGTCGGGAAGCTTGTTTTAGTTTATCATCCCGGATCCAGCTTGTAAATAAAAACCGGCAAAAGCCGGTTTATGAGAGCAGATAAATTCATATAAGTTTAGAAATATGAGATGCATGCCAATGAAAACGGTTCGAAAAGGTTCAGTCTGATTTTTAAAAGAAAGCGCTTCTGATTTCAGACTGAGGAAAAACTTCAGCCCACTCAGACTTTTCTAATTTCAGGCACTCCATCCGGGGACTCATGTTTAAAATCTGTTACCCTCTTTATCAAAGGTCCGCTTTAAAGCTCTTTCAGTGGGAATGATAGATATGACCATCAGGGCAGTGCTCAGCAGTGTGATCGTACTTCCTGCCAGCCCCACTGAACTCCTCTCTTTCCCATAAACCAGGATCATGCTCATGATGGAGCAAGCCGACAGGATCCCACCCAGGATCAGCCAGTTTCTTCCGATATGGTGATGAGCAAAAACCCATGTTTCCCTGTTCATCATGGAGCGTTTGGTCCGGTATCCAAAAAAATAGTTGATGTCCCTGGGCGCTCTTCTTAAAAATAAGTAACCAAAGCCCATCATCGATGCCGGGATCAGCAAAGACTGGAGTAACATGAAGACCCAGAACGCAATCATAAAAACCCTCCATTTTGATCAGTGTATTTGATTCTGGAATGCTCCAGGGCAGATCCAATACCCTGCGCGGGTCAGCCCGATGAGGGATTTGATCCCTTTGATCGTTCCGACGTGTCATTCCAGGCTGGTCTTGATCCCTGGTCTTCAACTCATTTATGCTTCTCACGGTTCATATTCTTAGCCCCCCTTGCAAACCCCATTCCACTGAGTTAATACAAGTGTCTCAGATGATCTTACGCGCTAGAGCGCAACACGGTGTTGATTGGCGTGGCCAGGACGCAGCGCAATTTTCAAGTTTATTATATCCCTTATGAGTCAGTCCCGAAATATCTTCCCTTCATTTCTTCCAATTGATGCCAGATCAAGTCAGATCAAGACAGATTTTGGTTGCTCGAGACGGATCACGACAATTCAGAAGTGTCCTTCGGAGTTACGATATATAATCAGAAGATGAATGTAACTTTTCATGGTTTCCTGCATCTAATGATTGAACAGGCGACAAGGAGGTGAACAGCAGGTGGCACAATTTTCGGAGATCTACAGAGAGCACGTTCAGAAAGTCTATCGCTTCCTTCTTGTGCTCACGGAAAATGAAGCACAGGCGGAAGAACTGACGCAGCAGACATTCTATAAGGCCTTTCTGAACATCGGCCGTTTTGAAGAGCGAAGCAGCGTTTACACCTGGCTGTGCCAGATCGGTAAAAACGAATGGCTCCAGGAGTGCCGGAAAAATCAACCAGTTTCCTTCGAACGCATCGAAGAGGTTGCTGTGAAGGACAGCCTGGAGGAGGATCTGGTCCGGAAAAGTCAGATCGCAATGATCCGGGAGGCGATCCTCGGACTTTCCCCTCCCTACCGTGATGTACTGATCCTGCGGACCTATGGGGAACTGCCCTTTGCTGAAATCGCCGCCCTGTTCGGGCATTCGGAAAGCTGGGCCAAAGTAACCTTCTTTCGCGGAAAAGAAAAATTAAAAAAAAGGATGGAGGAATCGATATGATGTCTTGCGATATCATCCAGGATCTGCTGGTCCTGTATTCAGCCGATGAGTGCTCTGAACAGAGCAGACAGTTAATCGAGGAGCACCTCAAAACGTGCAAACATTGCCGAACCACACTGGAAACGCTGCGAGCCCCGGTCATGCCGGCGGAAGATCTCTCAATCCGGACCGATCTGGACAATCGGGCCCAAAACTTTGACTTCCGAAATGGGTTTAAAAAAATCCGCCGGCGCTGGCTTGTTTCCCTGCTGAGTGTCCTGCTGATCTTCCCGCTGATCGGCGCCGGATTCATGGTTCGCAATCAGATCCGGGGCGATGGCATCGCCTTCACCAATCTGGATGAATTACTGGCGGCCCGGTCCTTCCTGAAATCCGTCCAGACCAGACAGTACGAAAAAGCTTTTGCCTTTCTGGATGTCCATGCGATGTATGAGGAGATGACCGAGGGTCAGACCGCAAATCTCACTGACCTTGGAAAAGAATATACGAAGGTGGAGATCGGCGGAGATAACTGGTATGTGAATCAGGAAGTCCATCTTAATGAATACCGAAATTATTCAAGCAGTTATGATGAGAGCACATTCTGGAAAGAGATGATGGTTTACAACGATGAGCTGAGAAGCCAAACGCTCATTCCCGAGGATCAGTTCGAAGCTGCTGCGAAGCTCTTTACCGACCGGACGGATCAGGTCGTCTTCATCGATCCGGCGGAACAGACCATTGAAAATGAGGGTTCATCCTATACCAGGATCACGACCGGGGATGGAGCGGCTTACTACTATCCCCTGGCCCAGGGCTTCTCTCCGGATCAGTTCCAGCCGGCTATTCTCATGGACAGCTCCTTTGTCATCCCTGCTTCGGTTTTTGAAAGTACTCTGGCCCAAATCCAAAAGGAACAGGCCAACATCAGAGAAAGTGCCGAATACTACCGAAAAATGGGGTTGGAGCAGTACACGGAACTTATGAGGGAAGACTTCCTCGCCAACATGCATCAGCTGGAAGAAACCGGAATCACCATCGAATCCTACTCCACCAGTATGATCGTGAAAAGTTCAAATCGGAACGGCGAATGGCAGGTCGATGCCAATCTGAACTGCCGGCAGAACGAAGAGCGTTCCGCAACGGGCGGGATCACCGCCATTGTCCGCAGCGGATCCCTCAGGGTGTCCGGAGGTTTCAGCACGAATCCGGAAGATGCCATCATGTACACCCTGATCGATCTCTTGTCACCGAGTGCGGATGTATCGGACTGGTATGCTGCTCACTCCGACAGTAATTAGACGCTTCTCTTTGATTCGCTGAGGCAGACCTGTATACACAGGAAATAGAACAGTTAACCTCCCTGGCCGGGAGGTTTTCCCCTTTCATTGCCTATCATTGAACTTCCCTTATCCATGGAACTGATCTGAAACAGCAATTCAATTCGTCACTCTAAGTTTGAGATGCGATACAATATAATGTAGAAAGAGAAAACAATTAAAGGGAAAAAATTTAAAGAGAACAAGTATACAGACATCTGATCAATATGGCTCTGTCGATGGCTCCATTGGCAGAACACAACTCGAAGGAAGGAAAACCAGATGACGATCAAAAAGCTGCATGAAATCACATCAGTTCTGCTAAGGCAGGATATCAACAAAGTCGCTTTTAATAATGCTGTCAGCAATGATCTGATCGGGCTGCGTTTTTTTGACGATCCTGTTTTCGGGGTCGCCGCTGCAGGGGATCCTTTGTTTCAGACGCTGCGCCAGCCCGGTGTGGTTGGGCCCGGCGTCCTGCTGCCCGAAGAGATCCTGCCCTCGGCCAAAAGTGTCATATCCTGGTTTTTGCCCTTCACTGAAGCCGTCCGGTCTGCCAACGGTGAAAGCCTGACTCAGCCCAGCGATGCCTGGCGTCAGGCTCGCATCGAAGGGCAGGACGCCAATTTCGCTGTGGGGGATGCCATATGCCATGCCCTGAAAACGGAAGGTCATGCCGCGATCCAGGTTTCAAAGAGCGATCACTTCAAAATGCTTGCCCCCTTCTGCAGCAACTGGTCGGAACGCCATGTTGCCTACATCGCCGGACTGGGTACTTTCGGGCTTTCCAAAGGACTGATCACCGAAAAAGGCATGGCCGGACGATTTGGAAGCATCATCACGGACGCTGATCTCCAGCCGACCCCACGCGCCTACCAGTCCCCCTTTGAATACTGCATCATGTGCGGAGCCTGCGCTGAAAACTGCCCCGTATGCGCCATTGAACCTTCAAAAGGTGTTGCTGAGGGAAAAGATCATCCCACCTGCAGTGCGTTCCTGCAAACCACGGAGAACATGCAGCCTTGCGGCGTGGGAGAACGCTTTCGCTATGGCTGCGGAAAATGCCAGGTGAGCGTCCCCTGTGAGCACCGTAATCCCAGCAGCCTGCGCTGAGGCGAATGAATAAAACGGGCAACGATAAGAATGAGTTTGAGTTTTAGTTTTAGTTTGAGTTTTAGTTTGAGATCATGTAAGGCGATCGACCGCAGTGGGTGATCGCCTTTTGCTTTCGTTTTACTTTCCGGTCACTCCCCGGAACAACGCTCCGGGGTCAACTGATGTCGATCTTCCCTTCCATTCCATTCATGGGTCCCCGGCACCCATGGTTCAGGGATCATATCAGATCTTTCATCATGATGCAGTCTTCATGGCCGACATGGTCCGGTTTTTCCTGTGTGATCCTGAAGCCCAGCCCTTCATAGAACCCAAGGGCCGGATTGTTTTTCTGAACAGAAAGGGAGAGCCTGGTAAAGCCGTCAGCCCGCAGGCTGGAAAAGAGCTTTTTCATCAGTTTTGTGCCGACGCCAAGACATCGGAACTCCGGGAGGATAGAAATGGCAAGCTCCGGGGTCTCTTCATCGATGTGGCCAAAGCCTGACATCAGCCGCGTCCATGCCGCTCCGATGATCTGTCCGTTCTGCTCGGCCGCCACGCCAAGGTCCCCGGCCCGGCTGCCGAAATCTTTGATGTAGGCAAAGATCTGCGGATCCCTGATGATGTCCCTGGGCGGCGAGGTGACGCCTTCGGGGATGAAGATCGACTGATAGAGAAATTCCGGAAGGCATCCATACTCTGAGGGCTTCATGGGGCGGATCTTCGGTTTGACGGGATGGGCCGTTATGATGGCTTTGCTGGCTTCATGAACGGTGATCACCACGCCGTTTCTGTACACATACATATTCTTTCCCTGGCCGATGATGACATCCGCCTGCCGGATGGATTCTCTGCACCATGAGACGATGGCCTCTGCCGCCATCTCCATCTTCAGGTTTTGTCTGATTCGTTCAGCCCCGTCATCTGATATATGCAGTTGATCCAGATTGGCTCTCAAATCACTCATTCTGTGTCCTCTCCTTTTCAGTCCGATCCGCCGCTCCCGGCCGGTGCGGCTTCTGATTATGTTCACACTTCAGCGCTTTACTCTCCCTGTGTGATCCGACCTGGTCTCACAGTTGTTGGGCATCCTCTGGCTTTATTATAATCCACGCCGGCGTGTCATTGCGATCCCAGACAGCCCGGCCTGCTCCCCTCCAGGTTCCGGGTCTTTCATTGAGCTGATCAGCCCTCACTGCGCGATTGCCGGAGCTCCTGAACCCATGGCAGTCTGGCGTTTTTTATGCTCCTGGGCCCGGCCTCCGGATTTTTCTGAAAACGATTTAATTCTCCGCCGCTCTGGGGTACAATCAACTTAGAAATCAGGATCACCCTGATCCCTTACCATGAACGAAGAAGGAGGAACATTTCAGTGGAAGAATTCATGCATCCATCCCAAGACGGGACACCTCTGCGCCTGAGAAAAGATCTGGTATCATCTCCAAAGGCTGTCATTGTCATTGCCCACGGTCTGTGCGAGCATCTCAATCGCTATGACTACACGGTGGAACAGCTCAACCGCAATGGGTACAGTGTGTACCGCTACGATCAGCGCGGTCATGGCAAATCCGAGGGGCCCCGGGTATTTTTCAGTGATTTCCGGGAAATGGCCCAGGACTGCCACAGTGTCTTTGAACTGGCCAGACAGGACCACCCCGATTCGAAGATTTTTGTCCTCGGTCACAGCATGGGCGGTGAGACGGTGGCGCTGTTTGCCACGATCCATCCGGGCCTGGCGGACGGGATCATCCTCTCCGGCGCACTGACCCGGTACAACAATCCCCTCATGGGCAGCGAGTTCCCGATCCAGGCGCCTGCCGACCACTATGTGGACAATGCGCTGGGTGACGGGGTCTGCAGTGACCCTGCCGTCGTGGAAGCCTATATCAAAGATCCCCTGGTGGAAAAAAAGATCAGCATCGGGCTCATCAACCAGATCCATGAAGGGGTCGAATTTCTGAAAGAGCATGCCAAAGACTTCACCGATCCGGTCCTGATCCTGCACGGCGCCAAAGACGGCCTGGTCTCCTATCAGGACTCCCTGGAGCTCTTCCATGAGATCGCCTCCTCCGACAAGGGACTCAGGATCTATGAGCAGCTCTTCCATGAGATCCTCAATGAACCGGTCCGGGATGAGGTCATCTCTGACATCACCCGCTGGCTTGAAAAAAGAATCTAGACTCTGATTTAAGAAGTCCCCTCCTCACGGTAGGGACTCTTCGTCATTCAGAAAAATTAAATAAACCTAATCATTGATTTTTATTTGAGTTTCTGCAATGACTTTACTGCTCCAGGACGATCCCAGAACCTGAACTGTCACATAAGGAGAGTCTGTGGTAATTGCGAACGCCTCCGAGCCTTTTGATCTTACACCGGGCGGTACTTCCTTCGATCTTCTGCTTCCGTCATCCACTGGATAGGTATCACAGATATTTCCTTCTGCATCGATGACGTTGAAGTCTGAGCTAAAAATCCACACACCATCCTCCCGACTAACATTTTTATAATTGAAATCCAGGAAAATAACAATTTTGGGTTTTATTTCAGAGTATTGGTTCCTTTTTTTCGTTTTGCGTACTCCTTCCACGATCAGTTCATAGTCACCCGCATCACTGGTAATGGGCAGCATTTCTCCCGCTTCAAATTGGTATACATCATTATCAGACTCATAACCAGACGTTGTGGACGGCATGGTAACAGGAATGGTTGTTGGTGTTGTCTGCGGTGTAGTGGCTGGTGTCGTTACAGAATTTTTGCCATCCACAAAACCTTTCCTGTACCCTTTATCGTACTCCGTCCTCAACTGTTTCGAAATGTCTTTTGCAGCAACGGTAATGGCCGTCTGGGAGGCGGGATGCTTTGAGATTTGCTCCCCGCTTGCCGTTCCAGTGCATCCACTCAATAAAATCACAAGTCCTATTACCCAAAAACGTTTCATACATTCCTCCTAATAGAATATTTGAATCGAGCATAACAGAGTGTGTGTACACTTTCCGAAAATTAAAAATATTATTGAACATTAATGATTATTGCACCGGCCATTTTGAATCCGTGAATTTGTTAAAACTTCCACCTGAATGATGGAGACGTTATGGGAAAAATAGTCTGCCCGCAGCCTTTTTCCGGTATTTAATGATATTAATTAACGTGTTCATTGTTTATAATTAAAATAACAACAAAGGAGAGATTCTATTTAGAATTTCACGAATGCGACCAGTTCGGTCTCAGGCATCGACCAGCCATTCTCCGCCCTGGGGAGAGCATCCTGAATCCATCGGAAGGAGGGAATCATTATGAAGTGTCCATCCTGCAACCAGACTCTGCCTGATCAGTCAAAATACTGCCGCTACTGCGGCGCAAAGGTAGGGGACCCCCCTGCCGTTCCCGTCTGTCCCGAGTGCGGCCGGCCAGTCCGGGCAGATGCGAAATTCTGCGGATCCTGCGGTGCTGCATTGCCGAGCCAAGGCCCTTCGCAGAAAGCCGCAGCTTCCGTTTCCAAAGTCCCTGTGTCAGCTTCCGGATCCAAAATCAGCCAAGGGTCTCAGGCGTCAGGGGATCCTGCCTTTCATGGATCCAGCCCCATCCCGGCTGAAAAGGCACCGTCGCCGAAACAGCCTGGGAAAGGGCGGGCGGCGGCAAAATCAAAACGTTCCGCCAGCCCCGGCTCTGAGACGGGATCGAGTTCCCGGCCCAGGGCTGCAGATCCTGAACCTGCCGGCGGGAAAAAGCGGGGCGGCTTCCTGAAAGGCCTCCTGGCGCTGGGGCTGGCCGGTATTTTTCTGGTCCAGTGTGTCCCTGGGATCCTTGAGGATCCGCCCTGGGGCACTGGGACAACGTCGGGGCCCGGCGTCGTTTCAAACCCCGGAGACCCCGCTTCATCTGCCGGCCGCCCCGCTGATCAGATCAATCTGACCGCCATCGCCTATTCCCAGGAGGAGCTGCAGGCACAGGGGATCGAAACAGCCGTTTCACCGGAACGGCCTGTCGTGACGGCAGGAGATGCCCGGGTGGATTTTGGCTCCTTCAACCTTTTGGGGGAAAGTACCCTTGAAGTAAAAAGGCTGCCTCAGAAGACGGACCCAAGGTCCGGCGTCACCGTGAATGGTTTTGATTTTTCCCTGTCAGATAAAGTCTCGGGAGAAACCATATCGTCCTTTCCCACCCTGGTAGACATCACGATCCCCTGTACTGCTTCCCCTGAAGAACATGCTTTTGTCCAGTATTATGACCCGGCAAATGACGAGTGGCGGATCATCGACAGTCAACGGGACTATGAGAAAAACACCCTCACCTTTCAGACGACGCATTTCTCGATTTTCGGCGAAAGCAAAATGGTGCTGGGCAAACATTTCGTGAGCGGTGAAATGGTCCCCACCCAGTCCTTTGCCTTTGTCGGCGGGTATGACGGCCCCCTGACCGAAGTTTATTTTGTCATGGCCAATCTGGATGAGCTCATGACGAAGATCGATTACGATAAAATGATCCAGATCCTGAATACGTGCAAAGTGGATCCCAATGATATGATCTCCGCCCTGCTGGGCCTTGGCAATGATGCGGCCAACACCCTGGAACTCAACGTAACGAATAAGCTGATCCACACGCTCATGCGGTCTGAACCGGGATTCTACTGGTCGAAGAATCTGACCATCATCGGGTCCGCCCTGGTTTTCGCAAAAGTTGCCTATCAGCTCTACATCGGAGGGGATGTTGAGACGGTGGCCTACCTCAATGCCGTGGAGCTCACGGAAGCGCTTTTCGCCGTGGCCGGCCTTGCATTGGGATCCGAGGCACTGCTCATGATGGCCACCGCGATTTTCATCAGCAATACGGTCTATTCACTGGCGACCCTTGAGATCACCACGATCCAGGAGCAGGGCTACATCAACTTCAATGACCGGCTCGGAGCGGTGTTCTATGCTGAAAGTATGGAGGTGGAGCCCAAGGATCGGGTCTCCCTGTCCCAGGAATACTTCATACCCTCCGGTCCCATTCTGCTGGACCGGGGTGGCAGCGGGTTCGCCCGGGCACTGGATGCCATCTACCTCCACTACAAGGATCAGCCGGCAGAACTCCAGACTGCGATCCAGCGTCTCATTGACGGCTATGTGGACTGTTTCTGGGATAGTTCGGCCCTCACGGATGAGGACAAGGTCTTCTACGCCTATTACAAAGAGAAATATGATAAAGACAATCCGCCGGTCTGGGTGGAACCTTCGCCAGAGCGAATCACGAAGTATAAAACTAAATTCCGCAATAAACTGCTCAGTGACATCAAGCCATTGATGGAGGCCTTCGCCCGGCGCGTCCTTCATGATCTGAAATTAAGCCTTCGGGATAAAATCGAGTCCGACTACGTTCCATTTCTCAATACCGTCGTCACGATCCAGGCTCACACGGTCCTGCCGGATCAAAAGAGTGTGACCTTTGATCAGACAGCCTTCGGCAAAGATTACTTTATGCGGTTTTCACCGAGAAATCTCCCCTTCTGGGTCTCGGTGGAAGACTATGAGAGAGATTACGCTCCCCAGGCAAGAGCCGATTCCAATGAGATCTATAAAAGCACCGTCTATAACTATCTGCAGATCGGTGACCCGGCAGAAATTGAACTCATTGACGAGATCGGCGGTTCGGATTACAGCGATGATTTTTATGC
>CAYYVR010000042.1:0-1380 GCA_964475185.1 uncultured Clostridium sp.
GGTTCGGTCAGCGCTTCTTCCTGATAGTCCTGCTCCAGGATCTCGCCGTATTCATCGATGAAACGATCCAGTTCCGCTTTATGGTCAGTGACATATTTGTGGGCCAGGACGCCGGCTGCGGCTGCACCCATCAGTACCAGAAGTTTGCTTTTCATGCTCATACAATCTCCTCCTCCCATGCCCGGAGGCATTTTTCTTTATTGTTTGTACATATGATAATTATATTATAACATAGCTTAATCTTTGTTATGCCAATGCGTTTTGAGTAATTATGATATATAATGGATATGTTCGGCATTCAATTCTCAGGCGACAAAAATGAAAGACATCATGACAGGCGGTGATCAAGTGCTGAGTATTTTAGTAGCAGAAAGAAATGGAGAGTTCAGAAAAAAGATAAAGACGATTCTCCAGGACACCTACGCGGTGTATCAAGCGGATAGTGGTATAGAGGCCATTGAAATCAGCAACCGTGAACCGATCTCCATTTATCTGATCAACTGCGAAACGCCGTTCATATCAGAAAAGGATTATCTGCAGCGGTTTGAAAGCAAAACAGTGCGACCGGTCCTGATTTACGGGGATCCGGCCCAGTGTGAAAAAATGGCCGAAAAATATCCCTTCATTCAATTTTTCGAGCGTACCGGTGATGTGGACGCCATCCGCAAAATTGTGGACCGCAGCGCCCGCCATCACTTCGGATCAAGTGATGATCCGCGTTATTTCAAACTTCTGGGTATCGAAATCGATTATTTCCAACGACGTCTCACAATCAATGGTCAGGAAGTTCGATTGACACCCAAGGAATTTGATCTGCTGGTCTTCCTCATGACCCACACTGGCAATTACTTCAGCCGGGAGACGCTCCTGGTCCAGGTCTGGGGCTATGATTTTCTGGGTGATTCCAGAACCATCGACACACACATCAAAAGTCTGCGTAATAAACTGGGTCCCTACCGCAATATGGTCATTACCATATGGGGCAAAGGATATAAAATTGAACTTCCCGAACAGCCTCGGAAATGAAGTAAAACACAAGTAGTTCAGAATCTCAGCCTTGGTCTGCGATTCTTTTTTTTGCAGCAAAAAGCCCCCCGGGTCCCGGGAGGCTTGCTGCATTTTTTGGCATGGGTCCCATCAAACTCCGCAAAGCAGAGCGGATCAGTCTTCAAACCCCACCACATCATACCCGATGTCTTCTATGGCCTCGCGGACCTTTGCCTGATCGGCGTTCTTCCACGTGGCGCAATTGCCCGCCAGATCCACGTTGACTTCTTCGATCCCCGGGATGGCCTTCATGGCCTTTTCGACCCGGCCTGAGCATCCGGAACAGGACATTCCTTCGATTTTTACTTTCATGATATACCTCCGTCTGATGAT
>CAYYVR010000042.1:1480-4546 GCA_964475185.1 uncultured Clostridium sp.
CGGAACAGGACATTCCTTCGATTTTTACTTTCATGATATACCTCCGTCTGATGATAGTTAGTGGTTACTGTTACTGATTTTTGTCGATTCTGGTTTTATTGTCACTGGTTTACGTTGTCCCCCATTCTTTATGGCTGGGTTCTTTTTCTGAATTTAGGCTTCCCTGGTTTAGGATCTGCATCAGGCCTTCTTTGGCTGTGCCTGGCGATGAGCCTGAGGGGCCTGGTAGCCTCTCAGTCGCAGGGCATTGGTCAGCACGCTGACGGATGACATACTCATGGCAAAGGCGGCAAACATCGGATTGAGCAAGAGATCGTGATTGCTGAAGATCAGATAGAGCACGCCCATGGCCACGGGGATCCCGATGACGTTGTAGATGAAGGCCCAGAAGAGATTCTGCTTGATGTTGCGGATGGTTTTACGCGACAGGTCGATGGCCGTGGGCACGTCCATGATGTCATCATGCATCAGGACGATATCGGCGGATTCCATGGCCACGTCGGTTCCGCTGCCGATGGCGATGCCGACATGAGCGGCGGCCAGGGCCGGTGCATCATTGATGCCGTCTCCCACCATTCCGGTGATATGTCCCTGGGCTTTGAGTTCCTCGATCTTTCGGATCTTATCCTCGGGCATGACTTCGGCAACGACTTCGTCGATGCCCAACTCAGCGCCAATGGCACGGGCGGTGCGTTCGTTGTCACCGGTGAGCATGATGGTCCGGATCCCCATGTTGCGCAGGAGCGTCACGGCATCTTTAGATGTTTCCTTGATGGTGTCGGCCACGGCAACGATGCCCACGGCTTCCTTGCTGCGAACCACGAACATGGGCGTCTTGCCGCCCTGGGCCAGCTCATTGGCTTTCGTCTCCAGGGCCGGATCCAGGGTGATCCCCATGGTTTCCATGAGCCGGGCGTTTCCAATGGCCCATTCGCGGTCCCCGATGACGGCCTGGATCCCCATGCCGGTGAGGGTTTTAAACTGCGCGGTCTTCATCAGCTCCAGGTTACGTTCCCTGGCAGCCTCCAGCATGGCCTTCCCCAGCGGATGTTCTGAGTTGGCTTCCAGAGAAGCCGCCATCACCAGAAGGTCCGCCTCGGAGATCGTTCCCTCCGTTGAATACAGATCCGTGACCACAGGCTTTCCGCGCGTCAGGGTGCCGGTTTTATCCAGAACCAGGGCATCGATCTTATGCGCCTGCTCCAGGGCTTCGCCGGATTTGATCAGGATGCCGTTCTCCGCCCCCTTGCCGGTCCCCACCATGATGGCGGTGGGGGTCGCAAGGCCCAGGGCACACGGACAGGCAATGACCAGCACCGAGACCAGAATGGTCAGGGCAAAGGCCGGCCCTTCCCCGCGGATGAGCCAGAACAGCGCGGAGATCACCGCGATGACGATGACCACAGGGACAAAGTAACCGGAGATGATATCAGCCAGCCGGGCAATGGGCGCCTTGGTGGCCTGCGCATCCTCCACCAGCCGGATGATGGCTGAAAGCGCTGTTTCACTGCCGACTTTGGTGGCGCGGTAGCGGATGGTCCCGCCGCTGGAAGTCGACGCGGTGTAGATCGGGGCCCCTTCTGCCTTGGCTACGGGAATGGATTCTCCGGTGAGCATGGCCTCGTCCATATAGTTGGATCCTTCCAGGACGATCCCGTCTGCCGGGGCTGAACTGCCCGGTTTGAGCAGGATCACATCGCCCTGGACCAGATCATCCACCGGAACGGTCACTTCCTCTCCGTCACGGATGATAATGGCTTTGTCTGGCCGAAGGTTCATCAGTTTTTTGATGGCCTGACTGGTCCGTCCCTTGGAGATGTTCTCCAGGAATTTACCCAGAGTGATCAGGGCCAGGATGGTGGCCGCCGATTCAAAGTAAATGCTGTGGATCGCGTGATGATCCCCCTGCCAGATCATGACCACCTGGTAGAGAGAAAAGACAAAGGCTGCCGATGTGCCCAGGGCGATCAGTGTATCCATATTGGGGTTGCCCCGGAACAGATTGGCAAATCCTGACGTATAGAATTTCCGGCCCATGTAGATGACCGGCAGTGTAAGGGCCAGCTGGAGCAGTGCAAAGTTCAGGGGATTGTGATCCGGTGAGATGATCCTGGGCAATGGCATGCCCAGCATGGGTCCCATGGCAATGATCAGCAGCGGGATGGTGAAGATCATGGAGATGATCAGCCGCATCTGATAGGGATTGACAAAGGCTTCCTCTTCTGCCGCTCCGGTTTCTTCAATCAGTTCGAATCCAATTTTTGACACTGCATGTTGGACTTCATCAGTCTTGACCACCGCCGGATCATATGCCAGATAGAGTTTCCCTGTGGCATAGTTGACCACGGCGGAATCCACACCAGATTTTTTGCCCAGGACACGTTCGATGGACTGGGCGCAGGCCACGCAGTCCATGCCCTGCACCGTAAATTGCTTCTTGCGCAAGCTGGTTTCCCGGGCGTCTTCCTTTGACATGGCATCCTCGGCCAGAGAAAATCCCAGCTTATCGACTTTCTGACGGATCAGATCATCGGATACCATGGATTCGTCATAATCAATGTATAGTTTATTGTTGCCATAGTTGACCACAGCGGATCCGACGCCTTCCTGCCGGCCCAGTACCCGTTCAATGGATTGGGCGCAGGCCACGCAGTCCATGCCGCCTACTTCAAATGTCTTTTTCATGTTGCTATTTCGCCTCCAGCAGTTTCTCAATTAACACAGCGATCTCATTGGTCTTCTCGATCTTCAGATCCGGATCGTCGCTGTTCATGGCCTCCAGGACGCAATGCTGCATATGCTGCACCAGAATGTGTTTCTGGGCCTTGCGCAGCAGTGCCTGGGATGCAAGGATCTGATTGGATATATCGATGCAGTATCGGCCGGTTTCAATCATTTTGATGATGCCGTCCAGCTGACCTCTGGCAGTTTTGAGTTGGGTCAGTGCCATTTTCCGGTCTTTATTCATGGCGATTTGATTCTGTTCCATCCTCTACCTCCTACACCCCCCTGGGGAGGGGTCTATACCCATATATTATCTCTTTCCCGTTGAATTGTCAACTAAAT
>CAYYVR010000042.1:4646-18680 GCA_964475185.1 uncultured Clostridium sp.
AGAACCACTTTCATCGCGCTCCCCTTTCATCCTGCTGTCACCACAGGCTTTCATTCAGGCTTTCACCCCGACTGTCATCTTGATTCATCCGGACTTTTCCTCTGGTTATTGTACGTGTCTTTGCCCCAAACGCTTCGGACCGCTCTGATCCAGGTTCCATCGATGCGAAAAGAACGGCCCGGCATTGCCGGACCGTTGGGATTATTTCTTTTTACCGAGGATTCCCCGGATCAGTTTTTCTTTCCAGTTTTCATAGGGCGGATACAGCATTGTGTTGATGATGTTGGCCTGGCCCGTGAGAATGGACCGCTGATGGCTGAACGCATCAAAGCCGAATTTGCCGTGATAGGCCCCCATGCCGGATGCCCCGACTCCCCCGAAGGGCATGTCCAGGGAGCTGACCTGGAGGATCGTCTCATTGACGGCTCCGCCGCCGGAGGGAATGCGCTCCAGGACTTTGCGGGCAAAGTCGGCATCCTGACCGAACACATAGGCAGCCAGCGGTTTTTCACCCGATCGGATCCTGGCGATGATCTCATTGATATCCCGATATTCAAGGACCGGGAGGATCGGCCCGAAGATCTCGCCCTGCATCAGCGGATGATCCAGGGGGACATCCGTGACCACGGTGGGTTCGATGAAGCGTTCCTGTTCCCGGATCATCCCGCCGGTGATGATATTCAGATCTGGGGTGAACAGTTGTTTCAGGCGATCAAAATGCCGCCTGGTGCCAATCCGGCTGTAGCTGGTCCCATCCAGGGCGTTGTCTCCGTAAAATTCATACAGTGCACGTTTGAGTTCTTCCTGGAAGGCTGTTTTCACCTCCCGCTGAACATAAACGTGATCCGGCGCGATACAGGTCTGGCCGGCATTGACAAATTTTCCGAAGGCGATCTTCCGGGCTGCAGCCACCACATCGGCATCCCGCAGGACAATGGCGGGGTTTTTCCCGCCCAGCTCTAAAATGACCGGTGTCAGCGTCTCGCTGGCTTTGGCGAGGATCTTTCTGCCCGTCGGGGCGCTGCCGGTGAACATGATCTTGTCAAAACGCTCGCCGATCAGTTCATGCCGGGGATCCTCCGAACCGGCCACCAGCGTGACATGGCCCGGCCGGAAAGCCCGGCGGATCAGCTTCTTCAGTACTTCAGACAGCAGCGGGAGCTCTCCGGGGGTGCGCAGTATGACAGAGTTCCCGGCGCTGACGGCGGCAATGAGGGGCATCAGTGCCAGGTTGACCGGATAATTAGTGGGAGAGATGATCAAAACCACCCCCAGCGGTTGGGACAGGATCTCGCCCTTTGCCATCATCCGGTCAATGGAGCGGCCCACACTGACCGGCTTCGCCCACTTCTCCAGATTGGCCAGAACATTGTCCAATTCCTGATAGACCATGACAAACTCAGTCAGGAAGGCCTCAAAAGGAGGCTTTCCCAGCTCTTGTTCCAAGACCCTGATAATCTCCCCTTCCATGGACTGGAGGGCTTTATAGAGGCGCCGAAGGGCATTCAGACGCACCGGCAGCTGCCGGGTCACCCCCGTATCAAAATATGTACGATTGACTGCTGTGATTTCTTTCATCGAGAACTCCTTTGCCTGTTCTGTTTTTCATCATTAAAAATCCGGGGATCTTCGTTCAGGTCCATCAGTTGATCAGACCTGAGATGGTGATGTCATAGGGTTGATCTGAACTGAGGTGGTGATGTCACAGGGTTAATTGATCTGAGATAATTTTTCTCAATACGTTAGTGTCGCCAGGTATTTTGGGGAAATGAGATGTTCAGGTCCTGTCGCATCCGGATCCGATCCGGGTGGGATCTGACCGACCGGATTTTTTCAGGCGGCAACACAAAAGCGGAGAACTCCGGTGGGGAGTTCTCCGCGGATGTCCTTCAGGATCAGTGATTGGGATCCTCTTCTGTGAAATCAAAGGTCAGTTCCTCTGTCTCTTCCACATCGAGTTCATCCAGGGCCAGATCCGGATCAAGATCTTCTTCATCGACAAATTCGTAGTCATCCAGATCCCCTTCAATGCCTTCAAAGAGCAGATCATCCTGCAGATCGAAGGATTCTTCTTCCAGGAACAGATCATCGAGTTCATCATTGAGCAGAACAGCCACTGAATTTTTCATCAGCATATCCTCAAACATGATGAGGGCATCATCGGAATCGGTTTTTCTCAGAACCACCGTTCCCTGATAGGTCTCGCCGGGTTTGATGATCCGCTGTTCCAGTGTAGTCCCCTCTTCATGGGCCGGTACCGGTGTGGTGACCCGTTTGCCTGAATTATAGCGCTGGATCAGCATCGGGCTGAAGAAGTAGTCCTTGTTGCCGCGATTATGGATGGTGACATGGATCTCTTCCGAGTAGAACTCTTCCGGTGCCTCTTCTTCTTCGGCCGGCTTCATCCGGTTATAGCGTTCCTCGAGATATTCCTTTGCATCCTGCAGCTTGTCTTTCAGGGTCTCGAGTCCTTCTGACGTCTTGTGCCGGAGATTTTCCGTCTTCTGCATGATCAGAGATTCATCCTCTTCCCAGGCAATATGTTCCAGATCATAGGGATTTTCCACCAGGTTTTCTTCCGGCAGCGGATCCTTCTCATCGGATTCCATTTTGTTTTCCAGGAGATCATCAGCTTTTTCTTCAACGGCCTCTTTGGCGTCCCCAAAGGTTCCTTCCAGATCCTCTGTCAGCTGCTCCAGGCCTTCTTTGTTATTCTGGATCACGTCTTCTGAATTGTCCTGAATCTCCTCTGCCTTGTCTGCCGCTTTGTCCTTGAGCGCTCCGGCTGCCTCTGCAACCTCTTTGGCCGCGGCTTTGGCGGCTTTCTCTGCATCTTTGAAGCCCTCTTTTAAATCCTCTTCCAGATTCTCCAGACCGTCTTCATTGTCCTGGATGAATCCATCCTTCTGGGCCTGGATCTCATGACGTTTCTCCGCCAGTTTCTCCTTGAGTTCATCGGCTTTTTCTTCCGCCACGGAATAGGCTTCTCTGGCTTTTTCACTGGCTGAGGAATAGGCGACCTTCGCTTTTTCAGAAACTGTTCCGGCTACCTGTCTGGCTTTTTCTCCGGCGGTTTCCAACGTCACTTCGGCTTTCTTGCGAAGCTCTTCCACCGGATTGATGGATTCACTGACTTCGTCAGGATTGAATTCGCCCGGTTCTTCGCCTGGTTTGGCAACATTGACGATGATGTCTTCACCCAGCATGGCATTCTGACCGGCTCTGTAGATCCTGGTGGGCCGGACGTGCATTTTGGCGGGGATCTCCGCTTCGGCTTCTGTGAGCTCGGATTCGCCCATTTCATTCCATTTTTTCATTTTTTCGGAGAATTCAGCCTTGATCGCCTCATCCTTGTCTTTGCGGTTCTTATAGTAGGCATACGCACCGGCTGCAGCTGCTGCCAGGACGGCTACGCCTGCCGCTGATTTAACGACTTTCTTCCCCTTGCGCGGAGCCTGGGGAACCTCAAGTTTCTCAGCTTTGGTTTTTGTAAAATCCACTGCGTCGCGGGATTTTTCCTCTGCATCTTTTTTCAGTTTGGCTTTGACTGCAGCCACTTCCGCAGCCACCTGATCTGCCCGGTCATCCGCTTCTTTTTTAAAATGAGCAAAGGCATCATTCTTGGTGGCGATGAGTTTCTCGCCGGTCCGGCCGATGACCTTCGTCGCGTCCTTGCGGACATTTTTCGTCATCTCTCCGGCTGTTTCAGCCGCATGCTCTGTCTTCTTGCCGGCATCCTTCAGGAGTTCACCCACGATGTTGGCGCCTTTGCCAAGCAGCTCCTGAGCCGTTTCCAACCCTTCCTTGGCTGCCGGCATCACCTTGTCATTTATGGCTTCCTGAGTCTTTTTCACAATTCCGTCGTCTTTCATTCTTATTCCTCCTTAAGAGTTATCTTCGGACTTATAATTATCTAATCCTATTATAATTGAAAAACAAGCCCTGCTATGCCTTTGGGGACTTTGTTTACCAAGTTTTCGTAAAATCTATAATTATTTCACACTAAATGACGAAGATCGGCTCCATATGCGTAAAATCCTGCCCGGAAGCGCTTCCGAACAGGATCATGGTTCAATGACCGCCCTCTGCCACGGGCACCAGTGCTCCGATGACAACATAGCGGGCATCCTGGTACTCATAGGTACAGGTAGATAACGTGATGATCTTTTCGATCCGCCTTAAATCCACCGACGTCTCAAAATCTGATCGGGATGCCATTGCTTCGACATAACGCCTGAGGGCGGCCGGATCCCCGGGAAATTGATACGTGTCTGAAACCGCCGGCGTCACAAATCCGGTGAACAGTTCGATGCGGTAAGTTTGGTCTTTTACCTTCAGCCAGAGCACAGGGTACTGGTCGTAATAGCTTTGCGCCGTGTAATCGGGCAAGGTCCCGAACATCGTGTCATTCTTCATATTGTGACCATAGATGATGGTATTCAGATCCTCCAGCGACGGATCATTCCGGTGATCCATGAAAATGGAACCGGCCTTATTGTCACTGCCGTCCACCAGCCGACGCAGGTAATAATCATTGTCCGGTGCCTGAACGACGGGGTAATGGATGATCCCGTTCTCACTGTAGATCCAGCCCACGACATCCGGAAATTTCCTCACGGCGCGATCCAGATCCACGGTAAAGGGAACGCCGTAGGACGCCGGTCCCGGCGGACCCGACGGGGCGGGATCGGCTATCAACGGCTCAGTATTGGCACTGACTACATCAGAATACAGATCCGTCCCCTGCCGATATTCGCTGAAAATGGAATACAGCTGAAAGCCGGAATATCCGATCAGTCCGGCGGCCAACAGCCCGATTAGGATGCGCACAGGTTGTTTCATACCATTCCTTTCCAAAAAGAGACGCTACAGGAGATCCTCCTCTACCGTCTCTGATGATCAATTTGATTTTTTACTCCGGCGCTCTGATTCCACCACAGCGATCATGGCGGCGATCCCAGTCACCAGCAGAACGATCCAGAGGAGGATGTTGGTTTCATCGCCGGTCTTGGGCGGCCCGTCCTCAGGCACCGGTGGTCCCGGCTCCTCATCAGTTGGATCTTCATCCACCGGATCATCCTCTCCGATGGGATCTGAGGCCCTCGTCCGGTTTCTGAACACCAGCTCGGCGGTTTCCCCTTCCGGCGTCCTGTACGTCAGAAAAGCTTCCAGGCCTTCATTTTCAGCGATCTGAACTTCAATGGCATACACTGTCTCATCGTAAAACACATCCGGATCGGATCCCTTTCGTTCCGAAAGTAAAAAGATATGGGTTCCGGGTTCTCTAAACATCATCGTGTCGAATACGATGATCCCATCACGGTTCTGCTGTTCCTGAAGAACTTGGCCGCTTTGATCTGTCAGCACAAAAGTAAATTCACTGCCCGATGGACGATTGCCATCCAGCAGCTTGGCGGCCTGGATGGTGACTGGAACAGCGTCTGCATCGTCGGGCCGGACTTCTTCAGCCAGGAAGACCCAGTCTGTCTCTCCCATCCGGTTCGCATATTCATTGCCCAGTTCCATGGGCACGGTCAGATCCAAGGTCAGCTCCGTTGCCTCCCCGCCACTGAATTCGCCGAGGAATACATTCTCAGTGAGGCCCGCCGTCTGATCCGGTGAGGCCTGGAACAGCGCTGTATCTCCCTGCCATACCGTCAGCTGCAGCTGCCGGAGGAAATCCTCCATGGATTCGACGGATTCCGTCTCCGCCACGCCAGGGCTTAACGGGTTGACCGTTTTATCATGCGGGTCCGCCCTCAGGAACAGCCGAATGGGCAGCTCCTGCTGATTGGAGATCCCGATCCGCTGATTCAGCCGATCCCCGGGCATGACTTTTTTAAAATTCAAAAACAGATCTGAAGCTGACGCACTGCTTCCCGGAAGGAAAACAAATTGTTCAGCACCGCCTTCATAGCGGACGGAGGCCGTCTCCCCCAGGGCGGGCACAGACGGGATCCAGCTCATGACCCCAAAGACCAGTATCAACAGTCCTTTCAGCAAACGTTTCATGGTGTCACCTCCAGCTTTCCATCCTCTCCGACGGAAACGCCCCAGGCTTCAACAACTGCAGAACTGGGCATGCTCTGGATCCCAGACCCCAGGATCTCCACCGAAAGGGCAAACCCTTCTTTTTGACGAATGGGTTTTACACTGGAAATCAAAATTTCTGTTTGATTATCAGGTTCATCAGGATCGACTGATTGATTAGTCTAAAAATAACTCAATATCAAATACTATTCCGATTCATGCTCATTGAATAAACAAAACGTTTAATCATTCTAATTTTCAAATCAATAAAATTGTTATGGTTACAATGTTTAATTTCATTATGTGCAGTCCATCATTTTGGAGTAGAATAGATATATAAAAAATAAAAAACCTCCAGGAGGCCGTTATGCTGAAAAATATGATCATAACAGCAGCCGGCGCAGGTGTCTTTGCAGTGGCCTCCATTGCAAGCGGAGCCTGGCTCATCGCTGAGCGGATCATTCACCCGCCCAAGGATGACTATGCCGATATCGAAGAGGATCTCAAAACCAGACTGGGTTATTCCGATGAAGAATTTCAAAAACTGCTGGATATTCCCTATGAGCGGGTATTGCTCAGTTCCAACTACGGCTATCCCATCAACGGCCGTCTGTTTGACCAGAAGTCCAAAAAAAGCATTATTCTCCTCCATCGGGAAGGCCGTAACCTGATGGCATCCTACAAGTTCCTGCAAATGTACCTCGATCTGGGCTACAATGTGCTGATGTGTGATGCCCGATACCATGGGTCCAGCGGAGGCGACAACTACACTTACGGATACTTTGAGCGCTGGGATCTCAAACTCCAGGCCAATTTTATCTTCGATCGCTATGGCGATGACACCCTGCTGGGATTCCATGGCGAATCCGGCGGTGCAGCCACTGCGCTCATGACCCTCTATCAGGATGACCGGATCGGATTCACCATTGCCGACTCCTCTTTCACCGAGCTGTTGGAAGTCATGCTGGACCTGGAAGAGCGCATCATCAAAACCCGTTCCAAGAAACTTTTGATGCTCATCGATCTGATCATTCGGCGCCGGGCCGGCTTCTCCCTGGCCAATGTCTCGCCCCTCATGGAGATCCAGGCGCTGGAGGTCCCCGTTCTCTTCATCCATTCCGGGAACGATAAAATGGTGCCCCCGAAAATGTCCAAAATGCTCTCCAGTTTCAAATCTGGGTACAATGAGATCTTCATCGCCCCAGGTTCGGACCATCTGCTGGGGTACTATGAACACCGCGATGAGTACGAACAAAGAGTTTGCAAGTTCCTGGAAAACACGGAAATGATTTATGAGCGATTCCAGAAAACGTATATTTAGCCTACGCTCTCCAGCTTTTCATGATCTTTTCCACAGCGTTTCCGAAAAAAATCACACCCGGATCAAAATCCAGGTGTGATTTTCTTTACTTTAGAACATCTGTTCGATATAATATCAGTAGATCCTGATGACCGATTCATCCGTTGATTTCACCGTTAAGGAGGTGCCCCATGGAGCCCACCCTATTTCATGTCGATGTCAATTCTGCATATCTTGCCTGGAGCGCCGTCTGGGATCTCAGTCACGGGGCCCGTCTGGACCTTCGGACCGTTCCTGCCATTGTCGGCGGTGATCCCGAAAACCGGCATGGCATTGTTCTGGCCAAATCAGGACCGGCCAAAGAATTCGGCATCGTCACGGGGGAAACGCTTTTTTCTGCCCTGGCGAAATGTCCCAGCCTGGTCATTGTGCCCCCCCGCTATAAAGTCTATGTCAAAGCCAGTGATGCCATGGCCCGGATCCTGTCACAGTACTCGCCGGTCATGGAGCGTTATTCCATCGATGAATGCTTCCTCGACATGGGCCTGATGGATCGAAGAGAAGCCCTTGTCAAAGCCCATCAGATCCGGTGGGAGATACGTGACACCCTTGGCTTTACCGTCAATGTCGGCATCGGCACCAACAAACTGACCGCCAAAATGGCCTCTGATTTCAAAAAGCCGGACCTGGTCCACACCCTGTATCCTGAAGAGATCCAGGGCAAACTCCATCCCCTGCCCATCGAAGACCTGTTCATGGTGGGGCCGGCCCTGGCCAAAAAGCTGCGCAACATCAACATCACAACCATCGGCGGCCTGGCTGGCTGCGACCGGACGTTTCTTGCCCGCCAGTTCGGCAAGATCGGCATGGTGATCTGGAATTTTGCCTGGGGACGGGATGCCTCGAAGGTCCATCCGGAAGGGACCCTGGAAGCCAAGGGCATGGGCAATTCAACCACGCTTCCCCATGATCTGACTTCCCGCCGGGACTGCCGCAATACCCTTCGGTCGCTGCTGGAAACCCTGGTGCCCCGCCTGAAAGCCGCGGCATTCCATACCACCTGTGTCGCCGTCCATTATACGACAGCCGACTTCAAGACCCGCCGCCGCCAGCAGATGCTGCCCCGGCAAACCGACTCAATGACTGTGCTTCATGAGACGGCCTGCCAGCTCTTCGACCAGATCTGGCAGGGACAGCCATTGCGCAAGATCGGCATCTCCTTCACCCATCTGCAGTCCGCCAAAGTCGTCCAGCTGTCCATGCTGGATGTTGAAGAAACAGAGCGGATGGAACGGCTGGATGCAACCGTATCCCAGATCCGCCAGCGGTTCGGGGATGACGCTGTGGTCCGGGCAGCCTTCGTCGCATCGGATCTCAAAGCCTTCTCCGGTGGAGTCGATGAACCCGGGTTCAAGTTCATGAACAGCACTCTCTAATCCATCTCAGCAACAGGAGCAGACCATGGAAGTTTTACTCATCCCCATTGAAGTGGTGGCCACATTCACCCGTGACGGCCGGATCTCACCCGTCCGGTTTCGCGTCATACTGAGTGATTCGGGCTATGAGACCATCACGATCCATCAAATCTCGCGCCGGCGCCGCGAACGCACCGGAAAAACCTTCATCGATATCTACACCTGTACCGGATCGGTCCAGTCCGTGGAACGGATCTTCGAACTGAAATACGACATCACCAGCGGCGAATGGTCGCTGTATCGTATGTAGAAGAGCGTCCGATCACAGGCAGGTGGACCCCTTTGAATCGCCCCTCAACAAGCGATGCCATTGAAACCCGATTTTCTGTTTCAATGGCATCGCTTGTTTATTTTTGATCCATCTGCTGGTCCGCTTTGATGCAGCCTGACGGCGGAGTAAAGAAAGTCAGCGCCTGCGCGGCCGCTCAGAGGACAGTGTCAGCTATTTTTCCGATCCGTTTTGAAATTGCCGCAGCTGGATCGAAACCCCGTCGGGATCGTACACATAAAAATACCGCGTGCCGTCCGCAGGCAGCTGAATGGGCGATGGTCCCATCCCCTGATCCATTGCCAGCTGGTGCATTGCATCGATGCGCCCGGTCTCAAAGCAGACGAACATTCCCTTTCCTTCAAAGGTCTGTCCGCCCGGGATGTGGAGCAGTTCGATTTCCGTTTCACCTTCGCCATGGGTCAGGAAGACAACTTCAGCAGTTCCCTCCTTAAACCGGCGGTCCACCTTCAATTCAGTCAGGGTTTCATAAAACCGGATGGATTTCTCCAGATCTGTGACTCTCAGCGTCACGTGTTTGATGTGCATAATGATCTCCTTTATCGTTTTGCCATTGATGTTCATACCCCATATATGAGGCGCAGATTCAACGTGTTCCGGGAAGGTCCACGACAGACTTCGCTCAATGCCCCTCAGAGCATCCCCTCTCAGGTCTGGGCTCCGGAGAAAGGTGCTGCGCCCGGGCGGATCCTCCGCCGGACATCAGCACCCTGATCGCCATCATTCCGGGTCAGCCGTTCTGCCGTTGCCCGGATGGCCTGTTTATTGAGTTCCGTTGGATCACTTCATCATCCAGGGCGATTATTCCCTGGGCTTTTTCCATCCGTCCGGGTATTCCAGGACTTTGCGGTCCACATACCAGTCTTTGTTGACTTCCTTGCCTTCACCGGTGCCGATGCGGCGGACTCCGTCGGAGCGCCGGTACGTATTGTCCGTATAGAGCTTGCGGCTGACCTGCTTGCCGTCCTTGAGCGTGATCTTATAGACACGCACTTTTGATCCGTCCTTGGGCGTTGGATCCAGAACGATGCCGCCCTTGGGGATCGTCGGATCGTCCATATCCTTGATTTCGGCTTCGTCCAGTTCGTAGACTTCCTGTTCGTATTTGTAGGAATATCCGCCCAGGGCATCTTCCGCTCCGTAGACGTTGAATGTCAGCTTTTCCCCATCCGCCTTGGTGGTGATATAGATCGGATCATCAAAGGGGTTTTTGAACCGCAGATCCAGATACGGGGCGTAGATGACGGCATCCATGCCCGGGGGCAGATACCCAACGGCCATGCCGTGGTTTTTACGCTGGGTGGGGTTGATCCCCAGGTTTAAAAGGACATTGTACATGGTGGAGGAAACCTGGCAGACGCCGCCGCCGGGCTCTTCGACCATTTCCAGGCCGATGTAGACCCCGGATTTCTGGAACCCGTTGGGGGTCCCTGCTCCGCCGCCAATGGTCTGGTTGAAGGAAAATTCCTGGCCCGGCATGATCAGGCTCCCGTAGATCATTTCCGCCGCCAGCTCGACATTGTAAGCCCGGGCATCGTAGGACCAGCCGTAGTTGGTGGAATAGCGGGTGAGGCGCTTATTGATGGGATCCAGCTGTTCCTGTTTGATCTTCACCGGAACTTTCATCGCCGGGACTTCGATGTACTTATTGTTTTTCGGGCTGAAATTGACGGCTTCCCTGAACTGCGCCATAAACAGCCCGCGGTTCAGCTCGTCTTCGGTGGCATCCTCTTTGAGGAGGACCCGGCCATCCTTGCGGTATGCGGCGAACTGATGGGACAGGGCCGTCAGATTGGTCTGGATGTCATCCATGATCTTTAACACAGGTTCCTCATCAAAGATCAGGACCGGTTCAAGATCCAGCGGTTTCCCGTTTTCGATGTGATCCAGCTTTTCTTCATCCTCAGCGTCTTTTCCGTAGGCCAGCGCTTCATCATACACTGCCTCATCGATGGCCACTTTGAGTTTTTTGTAACTCATGTAGTTTTTCTTGTTTGCGTAGGAGAACCGGACGCGCCGGTCTTTCAGCGGATCCATGAGCTCTTCCTCAACTTTTTCTCTGGCTTCTTCCACCGTCAGACCGGAAACATCGATCTCTTTGATGGTGGTACCGGGATAGATCTTATCCTCCCACTCTGCCAGAAGCGCCGTCTGCTCTTCGCTCAGCGGCGGCTTGGTCACCGGGGGCGTGGTGGTCGAAGGCGTCGTGGTCGAAGGCGTGGTCACGGACGCTGAGGTCTCAACGGGTGCCGTTGAACCCGGGGTGACACTTCCGCCCACTTCCATGGCACAGCCTGATAGAAGGAACAGCAGTCCCGGTATGATCATATATTTTGATTTATGCAAATCGAACCCTCCGTATGATTGAATGAATGCAGTATTTGTCGTCGATCGGTCATCAATTCACGGTTGAATCATGGTTGGTGCATGGTTGGATCACGGATTGGATCTGATCAGATCCCGGATCGGATCCTGGGGTGAATGATTGGCTGATTGGTGATTGGTGTTGGTGAATATTAAATTCTAATAAAAGACATTGGCATAAAAAGTAAACTTATCCAGGATCATCAGGACCCCCATCAGGATCAGGAACAATCCGGAGATGATGCTGATGGTGCGGTAATGTTTTTTGATCCCCTGGAAAACACCGGTCAGATTATTGAATAACAGTGCGGTGATCAGGAATGGAACAGCCAGCCCGATGCTGAATACCAGCAGCTTGAAGCCGCCGATGAAGACCGTGGCCGAATTGCTGGCCTGGATCAGGGCAGCGCCCAGGAAGGCACCAAGACATGGGCTCCATCCAAAGGATATGATAACACCAAACAGCAGGGATGAAAAGAATGTGTTCCCATTACCCGTCTTATGGAACCGGAAGTCGCGGTTGAGCAGTCCGATCCTGAAGACGCCGGCCATATTCAGTCCGAACAGGACCAGAAGGACCCCGCCGACCCGCTGCAGGAGCAGCCGTTCCTGAACGAGGAATCTGGCCAGTGAGGTGGCTGTCATTCCCAGCGTCACAAACACGATGGTGAACCCCAGAATGAATCCCAGGGCATTGGTCATGAGCTTTTTCTGATCCTGTTCCCCCCTGCCGGCAAGGTAACTGATATACACGGGGATCATGGGCAGAAAGCAGGGTGAAATGAACGCAAGGACCCCTTCAATGAGCAGTAGAATAAGTTCTGAAGCTGCCATCGCCTACTCCAGATAGCTCAGGCCCTGAAGGACCTGATCTTTTTTGAGCATGCCGGGCTGATAGATGTGGATCTGGCCTTCCTCATCCACGAAGATCGTGGTGGGGATGCTGCCGATTTGCAGCGCCTGGGCAAATTCCATATCCTCATCATAGAGCATGGTGGTGAAATTCAGATCATTGTCTGCCAGGAACTTGTCGGCATTTTCCCGGGTCTCCAGTCCGCCGATGATATTGATCATAACAATCTGATAGTCCTCCCCGGCTTCCTGATCCAGTGCTTCAAAATCAGGCATCTCAGCTTTGCAGGGTCCGCACCAGCTGGCCCAGGCATTGATGACGGTCTTCTTGCCGCGGAAGGACGAAAGCTTCACCGCGTCGCCGTTGGCGTTGTAAACCGTGGCATCAGGAAGCGGCACCGTTTCGCGGCCCGACTGGGTCGGCTGGGTATCAGAGGGCGCATCCCCCTGCGTTTGGGATGCCGCTGTATTTCCAGGATCTGTAGTACCAGGATCTGCAGTACCAGGGTCTGTGGTGTCGGTCTGGGTCTGAGTGCCGCCCGCCAGTTTATCGAGGTTTCCCTCATCCACTGTGGCATCATAGAAATATTTCAATCCGGCAAGCACTGCGATAAATACAACAACAGCCAGGATCGCTTTGAGTTTTCCGTTCATGTGTTAAATCTCCTTCTTTGTTTTATCTTTCGTTGGGTGAGGATCTCACTCTGAAATATCATTCAACAGATCCTTCGATCCATCTTATGACATATCATATTGTATTATACCAAATATTAGTTGTATCCAATCCAATTCGTGAAAAGCTATCAGATTGTTCACCCTTTTTATACAATATATGACATCAAAACCTCTGCTGCTTCTCATCAGCGATCTGATCGAGTGCAGGCAGAGGCTCTGAGGGGCTATTTCATTCTAAATCCTACAGATTCTTGACGCCTTCCCAGTCTTTCAGGAAGCGATCGATGCCGGATGTGGTCAGGGGATGATTCAGAGAATCCATCAGGACCTTGTAGGGAACCGTGGCAATATCGGCGCCTGCCAGGGCAGCCTGGGAAATATGGCGGCGATTGCGGATGGACGCTGCGATGATTTCGGTCTCGATGCCGAAATTCTGGAAGATCGCTGAGATCTCTTCGATGAGCATGACACCGTCGATCCCCATGTCATCGAACCGGCCGATGAAGGGAGATACATAGGCAGCGCCGGATCTGGCCGCCGCCAGTGCCTGTTCAGCCGAGAAGACCAGCGTCACATTGACGCGAATGTTTTCTTTTTTGAACTGATGGGTCGCTTTGAGTCCTTCTGCCGTCATCGGCACCTTGATGATGATGTTGGGATGGATCTTTGCCAATTCACGGCCTTCTTCCAACATGCCCTGGGCCTCCAGGGAAACAACTTCCGCCGAAATCGGTCCGTCGACGATCTGAGTGATCTCACGGATGACCTCTTCAAACTTTCTGCCCTCTCTGGCGATGAGCGAGGGATTGGTGGTCACACCGGACAAAAGCCCCAGTTCGGCTGCCTGGCGGATCTCCTCCACGTTCGCTGTGTCAATAAAATATTTCATTTGTACCTCCGGATTCATTTTTAATTCGATCAATGAGTCTGTTATCAGATGATTGCCATATATTTTTATAATACCACAGTTTCCTGCCGATGATGACCCTCCAGGTCGATTTTAACGGTCCAGTTTAACGGTCCCGCACGCTCCGTTGCGGACCGCAAAC
>CAYYVR010000043.1:0-3121 GCA_964475185.1 uncultured Clostridium sp.
AATACATCTTCTTCCACAGGGGATCGTTCACCGCCCGGATCAGATCCTGATAGTCAGTGTCCTTTTTCAGAGACTCCAACCGGGACAGGATCATGGCGGGATCCCCGTATTGCAGATCTTTAAACTCCGCCCCGTGGGCTTTGACCCGCTGCGCAATGGCCTCATAGGTTTTCTTTACGGCATCGGCGTCCGGCGATACCAGAGACGTGGGCCAGTAGACCATGTACTTGCCGAAGCGGTCCACGCTGTAATCTTCACCCAAATAGTTGTATTTGCGGTAATAATCATTGTAGAGCTTGATGGAAGTTGGGCCCAGCGTCACAAGACCGGTGACGGTGACCACAAATTCTGTGGACAGGGCAAAGCCCAGGACGAAAATACAGTTTCTGCGGGTCTCGATGATGATTTCGCCATCTCTGAGATCTCTGTCCATCAGCGTCCGGTCCCCGTTATCATCGATGCGCAGGATCAGAACATCTTCCCAGAGGGCCTCGGGGACACCGAAGGTCTCCAGGTCGAAGGTGACCGCCAGCGTGCCGGGAAAGATCTCTTCCTGCGTCATCCCGGACTCCATATCAAAGCCGTAGACGGGCACGAAGGGTTCCTCCTCGGAGAACAGATCCCACAGGACCTGCGGATCCAGGGCCTCCACCTGGAAATCCCGATCCCGGTCCAACGCGTTTTCATCCGCCGTCAGGCGAAGTCCGGCTATGGGCTCCATGGCCAGGGCCGCTGAGCCGGAGACCCAGGCCTGCGCCGCCAGATGCTCAACATCGCCGCTGGCAGCCGGTGTGGTCACCGAGGGCGTACTCACCGAAGGATCCCATGGATCCACCGGATCGCCGCCCCAGACATCGCGAAGCAGATAAGCCCCCAGCACCAGGACCAGAACCAGCGCCGTCACCGGAATGAACTTCCCGCCCGGTTTCCTGGCCCCGATCCGTTTCACCGGCTCCGGGGATTTATCATAGGCTGAGGGACGCGAAGCACCGGAGGAGCGATCCCGATCTCTATCTGTCACCGGACCGGCTTCCTGAGCGGGGAAAGTCCTGTCTGCCGCAGATAGTTTCTCCGATTTCACTGATTTCACTGATTTCACATATTTCTCTGACGGTTGTGATTTCTCCGCCTTCACCGATTTCTCTGACCGTTTCGCTTTCTCCGCCCTCTTCGAAGGGTTTCGCCTCGCCGAAGCAGGGGATCCTTTCGCAGATGAACCAGCGGAGGGGACGATGTCCTTCTCATAAGTGCTGCTGCGGGAGGGAGAAGATCCGGAGGATTCATTCACTGGATCAGTTGATGGCTCTTCGTTGTGAGATTTTTTGGGTGATTGTTCAGAAGTTCTCTCCAGAGCACTCGCTGAAGCTATCTCTGGATCTGCTTCAGCAGTTCTGTCGGGAGCTCCCTCAGGAGTTCTACCGGAATATGTGTTTGAAACAGTCTTTGGAATCTTACTTGAATTGCTCTTTGATGCGTTGGCCTCCTCTTCCAGGATCTGTGCCAGAGGCACGACTTCCAGAGGCTCGACTTCAGGAGACTTTTCGTCGGAAGACGCTTCAACAGGAAGGACCTTCAGCGTGGGATCTTCCCCTGAGGGCACATCGATGACGATTGAGTCAGGCGGGAAGAGTTCAGCCGGATGCAGAGACGACATTTCGGTATCCGCAAAGGGGGACTCATGGGATGGAGCAGGCTCAATGGGTCCATGGGGTTCAAAAGGGGTTCCGCATTGGGGGCAGAAACGAGCACCGGTCCTGCGTTTGGTTCCGCAGGATCCGCAGAAAGCAATTTCCGGTAATGGTTCAGGGGGCAGGGGGTCTTTCTGGCCGCAGTGGCTGCAAAACTTTGCAGTGGGGCGAAGCGGTTGTCCGCAATACTGACAGGGTCTGGTGTTCGGATCTGCCATAAATCTTTCCTCCCGGGGAATTATTTTGTCAAATGAATGAATCAGTGTCTCTTTAACGAATCAGTTTTCAATGATAGCATTGATTGATCAAAAAGCTGTTCTGTGATCCAGACAGAGGAACAGTCCCTGTCCGGAGATCATAGGGATCAGGATCGCCTTCGCATCTGCCTGAGTTTGCATTCAATATTCTGATACCTGATATCAGATATCAGATATCAAAAAGGCTCCCGTCTGAGGCTGTGAATCCATCACCAGATCCCAATTATATTGTCGATATTATATCATGCAGTCGGTTATCTGCGTATAATAATTCAGTCTTGGCAACCGTTTGGAGGGGGTTTTTCGGGGCGAAATTTAATGATCCCATCTTTGTCGGTTCTGGACCTGTGTCTCGCACAGCTGGCGGGCGTTTTTATGGAAGGAAGGCCGGCGTACTGGAAGGTCATCAGCCGTTGGCTTGTGGGGGCCTGAACAGAGGGGGATCCTCTGGTTATTGCCTGGCCGGCTGCGCTGAATCAACGGAAAGGGAAGCGTTTGATTATGTTATAATCAGAACACAGGTTTGAAAAGAAATGTCGGGATCAGACCAAGGATCCCGGGGAAAGAGGCTATGCAATGGAACCACTGGCATCCCGGCTGAGGCCGGGCAGCATCGACGAAGTCATCGGTCAGAAGCACATCGTGGGGGAGGGGAAGATCCTCTCCTCCATGATCCGAAATAAAAAACTGCTGAATATGCTCTTTTACGGACCGCCGGGGACGGGCAAAACCACGGTGGCCCGCCTGCTGGCGGATCTCACCGACCGGGAGTTTTTCATGCTCAACGGCTCCACGGATTCCCTCAAGGACATCCGGGAGGTCCTGGACAATCTCAACACCATGATGGGATTTGCCGGCATCATCCTCTACATCGATGAGATCCATATGTTCAACAAGCGCAATCAGCAGATCCTCTTGGATTACATCGAGGACGGCCGGGTCATCCTCATCGGCTCCACCACGGAAAATCCGCATTTTGCCGTGTTCAAGGCGCTGGTGTCCCGATGCCTGGTGGTGGAATTCAAACCCCTGTCCACAGGGGACATCGTGGAGGGACTGAAACGGGGCATGGATGTCCTGCAAAAGGAGAACAGTCTGACGGAGTTTCAGATCTCCGCTTCGGTCCTTGCCAACATCGCCGCCATCAGCGACGGAGACATGCGCAAAGGCCTGAAC
>CAYYVR010000043.1:3221-7658 GCA_964475185.1 uncultured Clostridium sp.
GCCATCGTTTATCTGGCCATGATGCTCAAGGGCGGGGATCTGATCTCCGTGACCCGGCGCCTGTTGTGCATCGCCAACGAAGACATCGGCCTGGCCTATCCCATGGCCATCCCCATCGTCAAGGCGGCGGTGGACACCGCACTGCAGCTGGGCATGCCCGAAGCCATGCTGCCTCTGTCCAACGCCACGGTGCTCCTTTGCACTGCGCCCAAGTCCAACAGCGCCCCCATGGCCTACTGGAAGGCCGCTGAGGTCATCGAGAGGAAGCCCATCGGCGAGATCCCCTCGGATATCCGGGACGGTCATTACAGCGGGGCCCAGTCCCTGGGCCGGGCACAGAATTACCGGTATCCCCACAGCTATCCGCATCACTGGGTGCCGCAGCAGTATATGCCCACGGGCCTTGCCGGCATGACCTTCTACGAATACGGCGAGAACAAAATGGAAGAGGCCACCCGAAAGTACTGGGAAGCGCTGAAAGCAGAAGTCCTCCGCCAGGAAAAAAACAGCCGGAAAAAATAAATCATTCACTTCCTGACACTCATCGGGACATTCTGACCCATCGCCCATTGCACCCTGCTGCACGCAGGAAGCAATGGGCGATGCATTTATTTTTGCAGGACGTGGAAATTGGGATAGCGGATCGCGGGACCCTCTGATCCGAAGCTGGAAACTCAGACAGAGGCAAACCGTGATGATGTACTGGGTGGACATAACCCCAGTCAGTGAAGGATGGCAGATATAGTGATAAAATCAGAAATAAAAGAGGGAGGAGAATGGTTCTCCATGATGTGAGATGATTAATAAATTACGAATTCTTGTTTGATTATTGATGAAAACGTTGTGGAATCGTGAGAATAACGTTGGCAAAGACAATGTTTAGCTAAAAAATGCTAATCTTACAATTTTGAACTTCTGTGCGTCAATTGCGTTGATTAATCCTTCATGCAATGTTAAAATTCAGTAAACAACCAATACTTAATCGTGTTTAGGAGGAATTATTATGGACTACATGAAGATTGCCAATAGCCCGATCCTCTGGTTTGCAGCCGCTCCCGCCGTGATCCTGGCTGTTTTCCAATCCTTCGTTTTCGCCAAAAAATCTTACGCATCCGGAAAACAGATGGGACTCACCGAAACTCAGATGAAAGACGCGATGAAGAGCAGTCTGATCACATCCATCGGACCCTCTTTCGTTGTCCTCACGGGACTCCTCTCACTCCTTGTCACCGTGGGCGGGCCCATGGCCTGGATGAGACTCTCCTACATCGGATCCGTCATGTTCGAACTCATGGCAGCCGGTTTCGGAACGGAAGCCGTCGGCGTCCAGATGGGCATCGACCCCATGACCGAACTGGCTTTTACCAATGCTGTCTGGACCATGATCCTCGGTTCCCTGGGGTGGATCATCTTCTCCGTACTGACGGCAGATAAGATGGGTAAATTCCAGGACCGTGTGGCCAAGGGCGATAAGGCCATCGTGACCATCATTTCAACAGCAGCCGTTCTCGGAGCGTTTGCCGCATTGGTTTCCCCGCATATCCTGAGAATGAACAACAATACCATTGCAGCCGTTGCCGGCGGTCTGATCATGCTGGTCCTGTCTCTGATCATCAAAAAGAAAAACACCAAATGGCTCAAGGAATGGGCTCTGGCCATTGCACTCTTCGGCGGCATGATCGTCGCAGCGATATTTTAGGGGGTAGCACATCATGGAAAAAAACACCGAATATTCAAGCGTATATCTGCCGTATATCATCCGCTGGGGTAAAATCACCAACTGGCTCGGGATCCTTCTGTCCTTCGGACCGGCCATCGCACTGGCAGCCTTCTTCGGACTGGTCCCGCCCCTGAGTGCGATCCTGACCGGCTTTGTCTCCATCGCCGGCGCCGTCGGCGTGCTCTGGTTCATTGAGCCGATCTCCTATTTCCCCATAGTCGGCGTTGCCGGCACCTACATGGCGTTCCTGACCGGAAACATTTCCAACATGCGGATCCCGGCTGCCGCCGTGGCCCAGAAAGTGGCCGGCGTTGAACCCGGAACCGATGAAGGCGCCATCATCGCCACCTTAGGCATGGCTGTTTCCGTCATCGTCAACATCATCATCCTGTTCGTCGGCGTTCTGCTGGGAAGCCAGCTTCTGACATTGCTACCCCAAAACGTGCTGGATGCCTTCAACTACCTTCTGCCCGCGCTGTTCGGAGCCCTCTTCGTACAGTTTGCCGTCGCACGGCCCACCCTCGCACCCATCGCGCTGGGCATCGGCCTGGTGCTGTCCTACATGGTCAATCAGGGGTTCTTCCCATCCTATGTCACCACACTGGTCTCCGTTTTCGGAACCATGGCACTGGGCATCACCATGTACAAGGCCGGTAAAAAGAAAGAAGCATAATCACTCCTTTATGAGACCGTCTGCGGATGCAGGCGGTTTCTTTAATGTCTGGAATTAAAAGCGGCCCCGCTGGGAATAGTATTAGGCAGGACTGAAGATCCTGCCGAAGGAGGGGATCAGCGGGTTCTTTCAAGAGGAAGGCTGCATTTTTTCCGGAGAGCAGTGGTCCTGACCGGTTAATCCGCTATACTTAAGACAGCGAATGAGATGGTCCCGGCGGGATCCTCAGAGCCGCCCGGCAGGCCGGAGCAATGGAGTGAAAAGGAGAGGAGCTATTATGCCATTACAGATCATCATGGGCGATATCACCCGGCAGAAGGTGGATGCCATCGTCAATGCAGCCAATAACAGTTTACTGGGCGGCGGGGGAGTGGATGGTGCCATCCATCGGGCCGCCGGGCCCGGATTGCTGGAGGAATGCCGGAGCCTGAATGGCTGCGATACGGGAGATGCCAAGATCACCGGCGGCTATGACCTGCCGGCACGCCATGTCATCCACACCGTGGGACCCATCTGGCAGGGCGGTCACCGGGGCGAAGAACTCCTGCTGCGTTCCGCCTACCGGCGGTCGCTGGAGGTGGCCGCAGAACACGGCCTGGACACCGTGGCCTTTTCCCTGATCTCCTCCGGGGCCTACCGCTACCCCAAAGATCAGGCCCTGGACGTGGCCGTATCGGAGATCAGCAGGTTTCTGGAACACCATGATCTCTCCGTTTACCTCGTGATCTATGACCGCAGATCCTTCCGCCTTTCAAAAAACATGATCCACGGGATCAGCGACTTCATGGATGAACGCCTCCTGGCCCAGGCTCAGATCGCAGAGGCGCCCCACCCACTGGAAGATCTGCATGAACTCCAAACGCCCCGGAATCTTCGGGCAGAGCGGCGCCAAAACCTGAGCGATGAGGCCAGTGCGTCCTGGCAGCGCAGCATGAAAGGCTCACTGGAGGATTTCCTCAACGGACAGGAAGAGACCTTTTCCAGGCGGCTGCTGCAGCTCATCGATGAGAAGGGGAAAACCGATGTGGAAGTCTACAAAAAAGCCAACGTCGACCGGAAGCTCTTTTCCAAGATCCGCAATAACCCAAACTATCAGCCCGGCAAAGCCACCGTGCTGGCCTTTGCCATCGCCCTGCGTCTGAGCCTGCGGGAGACCCGGAGCCTCTTGCGCACAGCCGGCTATGCCCTGTCACCGGCCAGCCGCTCGGATCTCATCATCGAGTATTTCATCCGCATGGAAGACTATGACATCCACCGGATCAACGAAGCGCTCTTTTACTTCAATGAGCACCTCCTGGGGGCGTAGCCTTACCTGCTTATTTTTTCCATGGCCAGGATCCCAGGCGAAAATGTCGCCCGGGGGGCGACCAGGGGAAGTTCTTCCGATGCTACGATTGAGATAGCAAAAGCATAGGGAGGGTATAGAAATGAAAACAGGCATCACGGAAATCATCAGTATTTTGGATCGGTCCGGATCCATGTCGGGTCTGGAAAAGGATACCATCGGAGGATACAACAGCATGCTCCGGCGGCAAAAGGAGACCCCGGGACAGGTGTTCATCACCACCGTATTGTTTGATGATGAGTACGAACTGCTCCACGACCGGATCCCACTGGAGGAAATGCTCCCCCTGACGGGCCGGGACTATTACGTTCGCGGATCCACCGCCCTTTTGGATGCCATCGGCACCACCATCAGCCGGATGATCCGCCGCCAGCGGACCCTGCCCGAAGCGCTTCGGGCGGACAAAGTCCTCTTTATCATCACCACGGACGGCTATGAAAATGCCAGCCGGGAATTCACCCACGATCAAATCCGGGCGCTCATCGATCATGAGAAATCAAAATATGGCTGGGAATTCCTCTTCATCGGCGCCAACATGGATGCGGTGAAAGAAGCCGCCAAATTCGGCATCGCCGCCAATCGGGCCGCTCAATTCACCAGCGATGCACAAGGGGTCCAGCTGAATTACCAGGTCATGAGTGATGTGGTCCACCAGTTCCGGACGAAGGATCACATCAGTGAAACCTGGAAAGCGCCCAT
>CAYYVR010000043.1:7758-13402 GCA_964475185.1 uncultured Clostridium sp.
TGGTCCACCAGTTCCGGACGAAGGATCACATCAGTGAAACCTGGAAAGCGCCCATTGAGGAAGATCAGAAAAAACGCAGAAAGCGCAGATAGCCCGATTAACCATCAAATGCCGACACTGTGGGAGCAGATCCCGCAGTGTCGGCATTTTTTAGAGATGAGTGCATGACCACGAGCCGACAGGGATCGCCTTTGATGTCCGGGGGCGGATTTAAGGATATTACTTAAGATCAGCGTCCCAGGGTCATCAATCCAGGGGACTGACTGATCTGATCGGGACAGTCCATGGCTCGTTGCCGGATCCGGTTTGGCAGGGTCCTGGGGGATCCCTCTCCCTGGGAAAACCCTGAAGTAACCCTGGAGGATATTTTGCCATCACACAGGAGATCACCGAAGAGAAGCCTATGAAATAATCTTATTGATAGGATATAAAATCACTTTCATGAATTTTTTTCATTTAGGGGGTATAATTAGAGTATTGAAGTCCGTTTTCTGTTTCAGGGGAACAGAATGGATGATTTTTGAGCTCATCTGTGAGAAACGGAGGACCCTTATAATCGCTGGATCGGGAGAACTGTTCAATGGAGCCACAGGTCCTGGCAATTGAAATCAAATACGAGTCCGGCGCTTTGCTCCCACCGGGAGCGATTCGGGGAGTGCTGTAAAAATCACGGCCTAAGGTATCCTGCGGACGAGCTTCACCCGTGAGATCCCAAGGTGCAGGGAAGGGGATCCGGACTGTCTGCCGGTACGGGAGACCGATGAATATGCCCTGGATGGATCCCTGACCCATGGATTTTTCGCTGCCTTTGACTGGCTGGCGGAGCGCGTCAGCCAATTGATCGGTTACCGTATTCCGCCTGCGACCTTTTCCTGAGAAAATCCGATAGGAAGAACACTACAGTGTCTGAGTCATTACTGCCGTTGACAAGATAAACAGCCGGCGGGATCCCCGGGATCCCCTGGCGAACATCTTTCGGTACGGTTGGCCTTGTTAAGGAGGAAATACATGGAACTTGTTGGTTTGAAAGTGATCCATAAAGCATTGGGTGAGGGGACTGTGGTGGATTATCATGAACCCTACATGATCATCCGGTTCAAGAAGAAGGAGCTGAAGTTCAGCTATCCCATGGCCTTCGATGATTTCCTGTCCGTGAAGGACCCGAAGATCGCAGAAGAGATCCTGCGTGATGTGGAAGCACTTAAAATTTCTGCCATGGTGGACATTCTGGAAGAAAGTCTGAACCGGGACAAGGAAGAGGACGACTCTGAGATCAAATTCAAAGGCCGCGGCAAAACAACGGAAACACCGGATAACATCGCCTTTAAGTGCGTCTTGTGCAACGGCGGCAGGACCAAAGACAAAGTCGGCTATCACGGCGTCTGCTCCGATGACATGATCAGGCAGAACGTGTTGGTCGAAAAGCACGTATGGTGCAGCGACGAGGCCTGTCCCTGCCGTCAGTACCTGGAAGGGGAAATGGACCGTAAAGCCCTGGATGCCCACATGAAAGACGGCGGCTATGTCTGCTATGAAAGCCAGATCCTGCGCGACTGGCGGGCATTTGCCGGGATCCGCCACAGCGGCGATCACAAGGGGCAGCCCATGAAACTCAATCAGGTCCGCGTCAACAGCCTGTGCATCCTCACGACCAGGGATCCCGACAACGCGGAAAAAGACCGTTATATTTTCGCTGTTTTCCTCATCGATGAAGTCAATGAGGGCGATCATCTGGAAGAAGGCTTCGTCAAAGCCCATAAAAAGTACCGCATCAAACTGACCCCGGAAGAAGCCCACAAAATGCTCTTCTGGACCTACCACGCCAATCTGAACAAACCTGAACGGGCCCTGTGGAGTTCCGGACTCCATCGCTATATGAACGAGATCGAATCGGCTCAGATCCTGCGCGATCTGATCAACATCAAAAAAGGCACCAAGGATGAAAAACTTGCCATGGAGTTCATGGAGCATTATTCTTCCATAAAGGACCTGGACATCCGATCCATCCCGGAAAATGCAGGCGCGCTGATGATCAACCGCGTCGACCGCAGCTGATTGGACATGACTGTAAAACATGAACTGCACGAGAATCAGGCAGCTAAAGTAAATTGAAGGGAACTTCAGTGTAGAACATGCCAGTTTAGAATATGCCAGTATAGAAGATGGGAAGGCAAGAAGAAAAGAAGGAGCGATGAAGTTGCAGGAAGCCAGACTGGAGCGAAAACGCCAGCGGGAAAAAGAAATCATCTCTGATATGATACGGATCCACTGTCAGGGCAATCACAGCCAGCCCTGCAAAGCATGCGAAGAGCTTCTGGCTTATGCGCTGAAACGGACGGATCAGTGCCCCCATATGGAATCCAAATCCTTTTGCAGTGTCTGCAAGACCCAGTGCTATGCCCCGGCATACCGGGAGGCCATTCGCCAGGCCATGCGCTACAGCGGCAGACGGTACGTTCTGATCCATCCCATCCGGACACTGGCCCACGGCTGGGTCACACTCCGTGCCCGTCAGCGCCAGATCCGGCAAAGCAGGAAGGCACTTTCCCAGGAAGACTGATGAATCGACCCAAAGGACAAACTGAATAAGCCTGAGTGATCAATAGCTCAAGTTAGATAAGCCAGACAACGAACCAGAGCTCTTCAGAGAAGAGTCCATGGTGGATCGCTGTCTGGCTATTTCAGGTCTTTTTGTTCAATGTTTTATCATATTTTTAGGGGAAGGGACAAAAGGAATAAAGGAGAAAAGGATCAATTCAATCGGTCTTGAGTGTAACGAAAAAAATCAGTCAAAGCGGAGAACGTGATATAATTTGAAAAGATTTGCCTTGCGCTAAGACGGGACGAATGGAGCATCAAAAGATCCGATCCATTCAGATCCGTTGATATCAACCGGAAAGGGAACAGGTGAGCAGATGAAAATATTGGTAACGGGATTCGATCCCTTTGGCGGAGAACATGTGAATCCGGCCTATGAGGCCGTCAGAAATCTACCGGAGGTGATCCCTGGCGCTGAACTGATTAAACTGGAGATCCCGACGGCATTCCGCCGAAGTGCTGCGGTGCTGGAGCAGGCCATTGAATCCCATCAGCCGGACGTGGTGCTCTGTGTCGGTCAGGCCGGGGGACGGGCACAGATGAGTGTGGAGAAAGTGGCCATCAATCTGGCGGAAGCCAGGATCCCCGACAATGATGAAGACCAGCCCGTGGATGAACCATTGAGAGAAGACGGGGATACAGCCTATTTTGCGACGCTCCCGGTGAAAGCCATGGCAGCTCATATGCGACAGCACGGGATCCCGGCGGGTATTTCCTATACGGCAGGGACCTATGTCTGCAACAGCATCATGTATCACGTTCTCTATCTGGCACAGACCAGATTCAATGGCCTTCGCGCCGGGTTCATCCATGTGCCCTTTGCGACCTCACAGGTCATCGGCAAGCCGGCGAATACGCCCTCCATGGCCCTTTCAGACATCACCCGGGGACTGGAGATGGCCATTGAAGCGATCATCGGTCATTCGGAAGACATCAGCGATAATATGGGTACCACGCACTAAGGGTGGTGCTTTTTTCTTCTTCCGATACGGATATTGAATAAAAAAAGATCAATTGAGATAAAATCTCAATATTTATCGAAAAATAGATTTTTTTTGGCTTTTTAGGATATAATTAAGCTAAGATTTAAATAGAAAGGAGGGGTATTCATGTTAATCAACTTTAAGTTTTCGAATTTCAGATCATTCAAAGATCAGACCAACCTGTCAATGATCGCCGGCAGACAAACGACGCTGAGTAAAAACCTGATCCGATCTTATGATTTAAGAATCATTCCTTCCGCAGTGATTTACGGTGCCAATGCGAGCGGTAAGTCCAATATCATAATGTCCCTGGCAGTGATGAAAGATATTGTGCTCTCCGGATCGCTGGAAGCAAATCTGCCTAATTTGAAAAACCTGGAGCTATATCCCTTTGCCTATCAGGATTCTGGAAAACCCATGACCTTTGAAATAGATTTTATCTATGATGGAATGCGACTGATTTTCGGCTTTGAAATTGAAGTAAGAACCTTCAAAAAGGATACCAGGCGGATTGTGAGGGAATTCCTGACCTATGTTGACAAAGCTGGGAAAAAGACTTTGATTTATTCCAGGGAACAGGGAAAGATCAGAATCAATCAAGATAAAAGGAATCTCGGACTGATTGCGTTTGATGAGAAACTGTTGAAACAGTTTGAAGAGAAAATCAACGAAAACATCGATCCTCAGGAGTTGTTCTTAACCAGAGGATTTAAAAGTATCATCAGCAATGAACTTGCTGAGCGGGTTCAGGATTTTTTCAGTGAGGAACTGATTGTTGTCAGTGATTTTACTTTAGTCAAAACCAACCTGACATTTTCAGCAGAGGAGAACCAAAACCAGGATTTTTTTGCCTGGAATCGGATCCTGGCCGGGTTTGTGAAAAATGCCGACTTTGGACCCCAGAGCATGAGCTATAAATCAAATAAGACCGAACATAAAGAATCGTCAAAGATGGAACTGGTTTCCATTTATCAACACAATGGTGAAAATTACGTCATCCCGGCAGCTCTGATGGAATCCAGAGGGACTCTCAAATTGATCGATTTTGCGATCCCGTTTGAAAAACTGTTCCAAACAGGAGGAGTCTTTGTACTGGATGAATTCGATGCTGCAATCCACCCGGAGTTAATTAAAGGCATCCTGGCTTTGTTTAATGACAGTGAGCTGAATAAAGCGGGAGCTCAGTTGATGTTTACGACTCATAACCCCATCTACCTCAATAACAAGATCTTTCGCAGAGATCAAATCAGGTTTGTAGAAAAAGATACGGTTTCTTATGAAAGCGTCATATACTCATTGGCTGATTTTGGTTCTGAGGAAGTAAGGAACGATCATAATTTTCTGATCAATTACTTTAAGGGAAATTACGGAGCACTCCCGTTCATCAATTTTGCAAACCTGGTTCGTCAGAATCATGTCGGGGAAGGTGGAAATGGCGAATTATAGAAAGACATATCTCTGTTTGTGTGAAGGTCAACAGGAAATCATGTATCTGAACCATGTTGCCAGCCTGATCAAGGATTTTCCTCGTAAAGTTGTTAAATTTCAATGCGTAGAAGATGCACCTCATCGTTTGTCCAAGCGATATGAGGACTATGATAGCGCAGCGTTGTTTGATTTTGATTTCAACGAGTCAGAATTTAGAAAAACATACAAATATGTGATCATCTGAACAAACAGTTTCAACCCACGAAGAGAAAAACAGGACGCAAAATCTATCATGCCTACAGCAATGTGAACTTCGATTTGTGGCTGATCCTGCATAAAGAAGACTGCAATGGATGCGTTTATAAAAACAATGGATACATTCGAGATGTTCGAAGAATTTACGGACTAAGTTCAACGGACAATATCAAACATGAGGATGTCATTCAAAAGATCCTGAAGCAAATAACACTCAGTGATGTTCAACAAGCAATCCGCAGGGCACAGAGGATCAGAAGAGATAAAGATCCTTCAGATGGCATTGTTGTCAGGAATACGGTATATTACTCGAACCCGGATTTTTTCCATCCATGATTTCCTGATTGAAGTTTTAACAGCCAGCGGAGATCTTTAATAAT
>CAYYVR010000043.1:13502-18522 GCA_964475185.1 uncultured Clostridium sp.
TCCATCCATGATTTCCTGATTGAAGTTTTAACAGCCAGCGGAGATCTTTAATAATGTATTTTACCAGGTGCTCAATCAGAGTGCCTTTTATTTTGCTTCTGATCAAATTTGATTTCTGCTCTGTTTTGTTTTCTGCTCTGTTTTGATTTCTGAATTGTTATATTTTCTTTCCCAGCCTGGCAGAGAAAATAATGAGTGGAAAAGGCACTCAGCGACAGACAGGAAAACCATATTTACAGGTTTTCTGGAAGGGTTATATAATTTTGTTTCACCGAATCAAGTCAGTCACGAAAACCTTTGTCACAATGTTGACAGGAATACTCGGAATATCTATACTTATATTGTTGAGGAGGTGTGTCTGATTTGAAACTATCTACAAAAGGAAGATATGGGGTCAAAGCCATGGTGGACTTAGCGGTCAACCAGGATGGCGAACCTGTGTCCATAAAGAGCATCAGTCAACGCCAGAACATATCTGAGTACTATCTGGAACAGCTATTTGCTCCGCTGCGCCGGGCCGAGATGATCAAAAGCATCCGGGGTGCCCAGGGCGGTTATATATTGAATAAAGAGGCCAAAGACATTACGGTGCTGGATATCATGAACATCCTGGAAGGACCCATTGAGGTCTCCGACTGCCTGGATCACAATGAGTGCAGCAATGTCGACTGCTGTGCCACCAGGACCGTCTGGAAGAAACTGAAAGATTCCATCGACAGTGTCATGGAGGGCATCACGCTGCAGGACATCGTGGATGATTATCACAGCAACAAGGACCATGCCATTAATTTTATTTCTGAGGGGAAAGGGGAAAACTAGCACATGGAACAACATCCGATCATATATATGGATAATGCGGCCACCACAAAGGTGAAAGAAGAGGTCATCCGGGAGCTGCTGCCCTGTTACGATGAGGTCTACTACAACCCATCTTCGATCTATTCGCAGTCCCAGCGGGCCAAAGCGCTGATGGATGTGGCCAGAGGGCGGGTTGCCAAAGCACTCAACTGCTCACCGGATGAAGTCTACTTCACCGGCGGCGGATCCGAGTCCGATAACTTTGCCATCAAAGGCATCGCCTTTAAGAACAAAGCGAAGGGCAACCACATCATCACCACGAAAATCGAGCACCATGCGGTCCTGCATACCTGTGAGTGGCTGGAAAAGCAGGGCTTTGAAGTGACCTATCTGGATGTTGACCGGGAAGGCCTGGTCACGGCCCAGCAGGTCCGGGACGCCATCAAAGACAATACGATCCTGGTATCCATCATGGCAGCCAACAATGAGATCGGAACCATCGAGCCCATCGCCGAGATCGGCGCCGTGTGCCGTGAAAAGAAGGTGTTTTTCCACACCGACGCCGTCCAGGCCATCGGTCAGATCCCGGTGGATGTCAAAGCCATGAACATCGACGCGCTGTCCTTGTCAGGCCATAAGATCCATGCCCCCAAGGGCATCGGCGTCCTCTATGTCAGAAAAGGCATCCGCATCGACAATCTGGTCCACGGCGGAGCTCAGGAACGGGGCCGCCGCGCCGGGACAGAAAACGTCGCCGGCATCGTGGCACTGGGCAAGGCCATTGAAATGGCCACGGAACATCTGGACGCTCATGTTGAACGGATGCGGACGATGCGGGACCGCCTCATCGAAGGCATCCTGGAGATCCCCTATTCAAGACTCAACGGCGCCACCGGTGAAAAACGGCTGTCCAACAATGTCAACATCATCTTCGAATTCATCGAAGGCGAGGGGATTCTTCTGAACCTGGATTTTGAAGGCATCTGCGCCTCATCAGGATCCGCCTGCACCTCCGGTTCCCTGGATCCGTCCCATGTCCTACTGGCCATCGGACTGCCCCATGAACTGGCCCATGGCTCCCTGCGGCTGTCCCTTGGTGATTTCAACACCGACGAGGAAGTTGAAAAAGTCATCGAAGTTCTGCCCGGCATCATCCAGACGCTGCGCAACTATTCACCGCTGTGGCTCAATCACCTGAAGGAACAGGCAGCGGCTGGAAATTAAAGCGCTTATGGGATAACCCATGACCTTTGATGGCATCCGGCAGCCCACGGGATCACCTGTTCCGATCGGATCCAATCCGGTAATGGCGGATTGCACTTGAAAAATCAAACGCGCCAAACAGTCGGCGCCCTGTCACCAGTTCGAAGAGCAGGGAAACAGACAGACCAATAAAAATACTGATCCAGACTTTCAATGAAACAGGACTCAATGAAAGAGACTTTCAGTGAAACAGACATCAAATAAAACAGACATCAAATAAAACAGAAAATCGTCAGGATCCAAGATCCTGGGGGACATACGGGGAGGCAAACAATATGATCTACAGTCCTAAAGTAATGGACCATTTCAGAAATCCAAGGAACGTCGGTGAAATGGAAGACGCATCATCCATGGGTGAAGTCGGCAACGCCAAATGCGGCGACATCATGCGGATCTATCTCAAAGTGGAGGATGACATCATCACCGATGTCAAATTCATGACCTACGGATGCGGTTCAGCCATTGCATCATCATCCATGGCCACAGAACTCATCAAAGGCAAAACGCTGACAGAAGCCTGGGAACTGTCCAACAAATCCGTGGCAGATGCGTTAGACGGCCTGCCGGCCATCAAGATGCACTGCTCGGTGCTGGCCGAAGACGCCATCCACATCGCCATCAATAACTACCTCAAGTCACAGGGCCGCGAACCCTGGGATTATGAAGAACACGACCACGATCACCAGGCAGAGGCCGAAGAGCCCACTGTGGTGGATGACGAAGTCTAAGTGAAGCTGGACCTCAAAAAGCCGCATCACTTTCAAGCCCAAAAGATCATAACGCTGGAGGATCCGAAGGCTGGAAATCAGCCAGTGGATCCCAGCCATCCGACAAAAGCAAAAAGTTGAAGGAATCCGAGGGGATACAATCCCGGATCTTAATTTCAGCACAATAGCCAATTTAAATGATTCAATCACCAAACCATATCAAAGCAATAAGGAGAAGACTATGGGAAAGAGAGTCGTCCTCGGTATGTCCGGGGGAGTGGATTCATCCGTCGCCGCCTATCTCCTGAAAGAGCAGGGATACGAAGTCATCGGGATCACCATGCAGGTATGGCAGGAAAATGAGGAGTTTACGGAGAGGGAAGGCGGCTGCTGTTCCCTTTCTTCCGTTAATGATGCACGTATGGTTGCCGATAAGATCGGGATCCCTTATTATGTCATGAACTTCAAGGAGATCTTCAAAGAAAAAGTCATCGACTACTTCATTCAGGATTACCTGGACGGAAAAACTCCCAATCCCTGTGTTGCCTGCAACCGGTACATCAAGTTCGAAGAACTCTTGAGGAGAGCGGAGGGCCTCGGCGCAGACTATGTTGCCACCGGCCATTACGCCAAAATCTATGAACAGGACGGACGCTACATTTTGGAAAAAGCGGCGGATGATCATAAAGATCAGACCTATGCACTCTATAACCTGACCCAGGATCAGCTGAAAAAAACACTGATGCCCTGCGGCGATTACACCAAAGATGAGATCCGGGCCATCGCCAATGACATTGGGCTGATCGTAGCCAATAAAAAGGATTCCCAGGACATCTGTTTCGTGGAAGACGGCAACCATGGCAACTTTGTCTATTCCATGGTGCCCGAAAAGAAAAATCCCGGCAATTTTGTGGATAAAAACGGAAAGATACTGGGGACCCATAAAGGCATTGCCTATTACACCATCGGCCAGCGCAAAGGCCTGGGCCTGGCGCTGGGCACCCCGGTCTTTGTCATGGGCATCAACAAGGATAAAAATGAAGTCATCATCGGAAGCGATGAAGATCTCATGCATGATACCCTGATCATCGATGAGGTCAACCTCATCATGGTGGATCAGCTCACCGAACCGGTGGAAGTTACCGGCAAGATCCGCTATGCGGCCAAAGCGGCCCGGTGTACCCTTTATCCCATGGCAGACGGACGCATCAAAGCCGTGTTTGCCGACAAACAGCGCGCCATCACCAGGGGACAGAGCGCCGTGTTCTACGATGGCCTCAAAGTCTTTGGCGGCGGGGTCATACGTGAGATCTACTGATTTGATCCAATCATGAACCTGCGAGAGTCGGATCTTCCGTTCCTGCTGCAGGCAACGGATCATATCCTGAAGAATCGACATCCCGGAATCAGGAGCCATTGTTTGGCTCTGAATCCGGGATGTCTTTCCTTTTGATCCTGCCGCCATTCAAAGGATCGGTCCAATCCAGGCTGGATTAGGATCATAAAGCAGAGGGGCGTGGTTCAAAAGGTCACGGTTCAATTGGACAAAAAAAGATCCCTCCGGAATGCACAAGGCAACAGTGGGATTGGGAAGCACATCGGATCGCCGGACGCCGTGGCGGGGTGAATGATCATGCAGGAGTCGGTCCGACCACAAGCCTGCTCTTTGTGACAAAGGTCTTGCAACCGTTATCCCGCTGGGGTAGGCTAAAAGAAAGATATGGCAGCCTGAACCATGCATTCTGAGGCTGACTTCAAATCAACAGACGAGGAGACATTATTATGAAAATCGGATTCATCGGACTGGGCATCATGGGCAAACCCATGAGCAAGAACCTCATCAAAGCGGGGCATGATCTCATGGTCCATACCCCGAAGGAACAGGTCATGGATGAAGTGTGCGCGCTTGGTGCAAAGAAAGGGACGCTGGCGGAGACGGCAGCTTATGGCGATGTCCTCATCACCATGGTCCCGGATTCCCCCCAGGTCCGCCAGGTAGCTCTGGGAGAAGGCGGGATCCTGGATCATGCCCGCCCCGGCACGACGCTCATCGACATGAGCTCCATCGATCCCAATGAGACCCGGGCCATTGGGACGGCCCTCCTTGAAAAAGGCATCCATATGCTGGACTGCCCGGTGAGCGGAGGGGAACCCAAGGCCATCGACGGCACACTGGCAGTCATGGGCGGAGGCGATCCGGAGGTGTTTGAACGCCACCGGGCACTGCTCATGGACATGGCCGGATCCGTCAC
>CAYYVR010000044.1:0-10317 GCA_964475185.1 uncultured Clostridium sp.
GATCCTGTCCCCTCTTTAAAGCCCGTGATCTTCATTGTCTGCAAGGTGGATCGGATCCCCGGGTTTGATGGTTCCGCCCCGGATGATTTTCGTGAAGATCCCCTCCCGGGGCATGACACAGTCACCGACCAGGTTGCGGATGGCGCAGCCGGTGTGGCATTCCTTGCCGATCTGGGTGACTTCATGGATCGTTTCTCCAATGATCAGTCTGGTGCCCACGGGCAATTTATGCAGGACGATGCCTGAAGTCGTCAGGTTTTCGGCGAAGGATCCGATGGCCAGCACATCGGCGCCTTTTTTCTTCATGGCGTCATAGGATTCAATGGCCAGGAGCGACACCATCCGGTGCCAGGCCCCGGAATGGGCATCCCCCTTCAACCCGAGATCCTCCAGGAATTCTCCGGCGGCCACCGGTTCCTTGACAACACCCTTGGTCTCACTGATGTTGATGCTCAGGACACGGGCGTCTTCTGCCACCAGGGTGTTCACATCCACCGCTTTCTTTCCCTCTGGAAAAGTGAGCAGCTGATCGCCTCTGCCGGCCTGAGCTTCGCTTGCGGAATGGTTCGTATTTTTATCGATCATGGGGTTTCTCCAATCTGTTTTGAAATTTTTACTATAAGAAACGAATGACAGTCTGCCCGGGCAGGCTCGCCTTTCATCTGTTTTCATTTTTAAATCAATGGTGGAAACAGTCTTAAATGTATATTTATTCAAATAATATTTTAGTTACTCACGGCTGACTGTTTGCTGAATGGTTTTGGCTTGTTGCTGTTTCTGTTGCTGTTGCAGTTGCTGAATGGTGTTGGCATTTGATGTTTGGTGTTGGCTGCCTGATGTCTGCCCTTTGATGAAGGCTTTCCCTGTTGCAGCCTCTCTTCTTTGAAAATTTCTTTCTTTGAGTCGATCTGCCCTTCAAAAAAATCGGGGATGATCCGGGAGGGCAACCGCGCGTTATGTTGTTTCGCGCCGGAAATCGCCGGATTTACCGCCTGATTTTTCCAGGAGAACGATGTCGGTGATCTCCATCTGTTTGTCGATGGCCTTGCACATATCATAGATGGTCAGAAGAGCTGCCGAAACCGCTGTCAGTGCTTCCATTTCGGCACCGGTGGGCCCCTGGGTGTGGATGGTGGCAAAAGCGGTGACCCCGTCTTTTGCGACCTCAAATTTCAGATCAACGCCGCGCAGGAGAATGTTATGGCACAGCGGAATGATCTCCGGTGTTTTTTTGGCCGCCATGATCCCGGCGATCTGGGCAATGGCCAGTACATCCCCTTTGGCGATGGCGCCTTCCCGTATTTTTTCAAGGGTCAGCGGGGAAAGCCGGATCGTTCCTCTGGCCACGGCTTCGCGTCGCGTATCCGGCTTTTCCGCCAGATCCACCATCCGGCCGCGGCCGTCTTCGTTCATATGGGTAAATTCCATGTTAGCCTCCGATTTCATTCATATTCGTCCCGGCCTCACTTTTGATCTCCAGATGGTGGGACTCGGGTTTTTGTTCGATGCTTTTGAGGATCAGCTGTTTCAGTTTGTCAGGATCCGGGATGGCGGACTTGAGATTGGCCACATCGCCGGCATGGAGGCACAGGCGCAGATTCCCTGATGAAGAGACCCGGATGCGGTTGCAGTCTGCGCAGAAATTGCAGCTGATGGGATTGATGAAACCCACGGTCCCCTGATAGCCCGGCTTTTTAAAGCGGCGGGCCACGGAATGATCATAGGACGGCAACTCGATGAAATCGGGATACCGCTGGATGATCTCCCCCACCGGCATGAAGGATGATTTTTTATCCTCTGCCTGTCCCAGGGGCATCAGTTCGATGAACCGGACATGGATCCTGGGATCTTTGGTCAGCTCGATGAGGTCATCGACTTCATCATCGTTGAATCCGCGCATCAGGACGACATTCAGTTTGATGGGGGCCAGATCCAGTTCCAGGGCCTTGTCGATGCCGGCAAGGACTCTGGAGATGTCACCGCCCCGGGTGATCTCCCGGTATTTGGCCGGATCCAGGGTGTCCAGACTGATGTTGACCCGGTTGAGTCCGGCGGCCTTGTATTCTTCGGCTTTTTCCGGCAGCAGGACGCCATTGGTGGTCATGACGATCTCCCGGACCCCCATGGCTTTGAGTCCCCGGATGATCTCCGTGAGATCCGGGCGCAGGGTGGGCTCACCGCCGGTGAGGCGGATCTTGGTGACGCCCAGATCCACGAAGGCCCGGGCCAGCGCCAGGATCTCTTCCTTGGACATGATGTCCTCGGGTTTGATCAGCGGAATGCCCCGCTCCGGCATACAGTAGCTGCAGCGCAGGTTGCACTGATCGGTGACGGATAATCTCAGATAATCCAGGGTTCGGTCAAATCGGTCTTTCAGCATGGGGTCCCTCCAGAATGGTGCCAAGGTCTTCCAGGAGATAGCCGCCGCGATGGGTCAGTTTGTCATAGAATTCCTCAGAGGTCAGATGCGTGATGAAGGTCTGGACACGGGGATCGCTCAGATTTTCCCGGGCAACGAGGAAATCATAATGTTCCTGTCCCAGCGGGATAAAATCAAGGCCCAGGGCCAATGCGGCTGACAGAACGCCGGCTCCGGCCGTGGCAGTGCCTTCGGCCACCGCTGCGGCCACCGTTGTATGGGTGGTGGCTTCCCGCTCATAGCCGTTGATGGCATCGGCTTCAATGCCTTCCCGGCGGAGCAGATGATCCACGAAGATCCGGGTACCGGATCCGCGCTGGCGGTTCATAAAGATCACATCCTCCCGGGTCAGATCATGAATATCACGGATTCCTGCCGGATTGCCCTTTTTCACCATGAGTCCCTGGATGCGTCCGGGGCCGCGGATGATGACATGGGTATCGCCGGGGAAGTATTTATTCAGCAGATTGACATTATAGGTCCCGTCGGTCTCATTCAGCACATGGATGGGTGCAAGGAGCGCCTCCCGGTTGCGCATGGCCAGCACACCGCCCATGGATCCCACGTGGGTCGAGTTGATGGGCATCATGTCACCCAGCAGATCGATGCACAGATCATGGGAACCGGTGATGGTGAGGCGGGCATGGACCTCCTCCAGGGGCCGCAGCAGGCGCACACGGATGGATTCCCCGCGCGAGAGACCCTCATTCTCCTGTTCGATGACGCCGATGCCGTCCGACCGGACCAGGCTCATAGAAACACCGGCACCGCTTTTGGCCGGTGTGGCGCGGTATGCGCCATCTTCATAATGGAGGCTCACCCGAACGTATTCCTTGTTCTTCAGCGAAGAATGGATGTCGGTGTTCAATATGGCATCCACCCATACATCCTGATTCCTGATCCCGGTGAGATGGGCCAGGATGGGGGCGGCAAACTCCTGGAAACTGATGTAGCTGGATACCGGATAGCCGGGGATCCCGATGACGGGTGTCTGTCCGACTTTGCCAAGGATCGAAGGTTTGCCGGGCTTGATGGCGATGCCGTGGACCACGACCTCCCCCAGTTCCCGGACGGCCCGGGCTGAAAAATCCTTTGTCCCGGCGGAGGAGCCTGCCCCGATGAGGACCAGATCCGATGTGGCGGCAGCCTCGGCCACGGCCTGCCGGATCAGATCAAACTCATCATCACAGGGCGCATGACGCCGTGGGATGCCGCCGGCTTCTTCGATGAGAGCGGCCAGCATCCAGGAATTGGAATCAGGAATATGCCCCTTGCGGACGTCTTCCGGCGATTCCACCAGTTCCGTGCCGGTGGGAATGATGGTGACCACCGGTTTTTTATACACCGTGACGGTGGTGATGCCCCCTGAGATCAGGGACCCCAGATCAAAGGGACGGATCCGGTGCCCCCTGGGCAGGATCATCTCCGTGGCAACGATGTCTTCGCCGATGGGCCGGATATGCTGCCAGGTGATGGCGGGCTCATGGATCAGGATCCCGTCCGACTCCACGGTGACATCCTCTTTCATGATGACGGCATCAAAGGGCTCTTCGATGGGATTGCCGGTATTCACCGGCACATAATCCACGCCTTCGATGAGGCGGACCGGTGCCTGGGGACGGGCCGGCAGCGTGGCTTTGGTGACCACTGCGATCCCGTCCATGGCGGCGCAGTTAAAGGACGGGGAGGACAAAACAGCCTCCACCGCCCGGGCGGTGACGCGTCCCAGGCTTTCCACCACGGGGATCTCCTCCGTGGTCCGTTTCAGGTCCAGAGCGTCCAGGTAGATCCGGCGGGCTTCGGTTTCCTTTGTATTTCCGATATATCGTTTCTCATTCATTGTTTCATTCATTGTTTCACCCCTGGTTTCATCCGTTGTTTCACGCATCGGCTGACGCTTGGTTTCGTGCATCGATTCATCCCTCATATCAATATCACATCCACGACAGTATCCCTGTCCAGTCCTTCCGTCTCCTCGGGGATCATGGTATATCCCATGGCCTGGGTCAGCTGGCTGATCAGGGCTGAATTGGAATAATACGGCTGGCACAGCATTTCTTCATCCGATGGCGTCAGCGTGAGAAACTGGCAGGTCAACCGCCCGGACACCGACGGGAAGTTCACCCGGGTCCTGGCTTTGATGATCTGACGCGGGACTTCACAGCCGGTGGACTTCTGGAAATAATCCAGGACCAGCGTCTTGAAGAGCATCATGGCCGAGGCCGGATGCCCCGGCAGGCCGATGACGGGCAGACCGTCGATGGAAGCGCCGATGGTGGGCTTGCCCGGTTTGATGCGGATCCCGTGAAACAGGATCTGTCCGCCCAGATCTTCGATGGCCTGCCGGGTATAATCCCGTTCACCGGCGGAGCTGCCCCCCGAGAGAAGCACCATGTCTGCCTGTTCCATGCCCGTGCGGACGGCCGCCCGGATCGCCTCCGGATCGTCCTGGACCAGCCGGGTGCCGGCAACGGCAAACCCAGCTTCAGAGGCCAGGGCCGAAATGGTATAGGTGTTGACATCCCGGATCTTGCCGGAGCCCAGTGGTTCTTCAGGGGCGGCAAATTCGTCCCCCGTTGAGATGATGAAGACCTTCGGTTTTTCCATGACCGGGACCTGCAGATAATTGAGCTGGGCCAGTGCGCCCAGATCCTGAGCTTTCAGGCGATGCCCCAGGGACAGGACCCTTTGCCCGGAGCGGACATCTTCGCCGGTCCGGATCAGATTGGATCCGGCTGCGGCCGGTTTCTGGATCAGGATCAGATCATCCAGCACCTGGGCGTGTTCGATCATGACCATGGCATCGGCCCCTTGGGGCACCATGCCTCCAGTGGGGATATACATGGTCTCCTCCGGGGTCACTCGCTGATCGGTCATGGTGCCGATGGCCACGGACCCTTTCAGCCTGAGCACCACCGGGATGCTGTCGGATGCTCCCTGGGTGGCCCGGGAAACGACGGCATAGCCGTCCACGGTGGACCGATCATAATAAGGCACATCTTCAGAAGATAAAATGTCTGAAAACAGATAGCGTCCGGCGGCCTCATGGATCGAAACCATTTCATTAACGCGTGGCAGCGCGGTATTCTGATGCAGCAGATCGATGGCCTGATCGAGACTGACGGTTTTAAGAAATTTCATGGTGCAGTGTCCCTCCTTCCAGGTAGTTCTGCTTCATCACCGGATGTTCAAGCTCCCGGTGAGAGATCAAAAGGATCGTGGTCTGATGGATCCTCTGGTGTTCCAGGATCATGTCCAGTGACTGTTCGCGGGATTTTCGGTCCATGGCGGAAAATGGTTCATCCAAAAGCAGGATCGGCGTATTCATGGCCAGTCCGCGAATCAGAGATACCTTCTGGGCCTCGCCCATGCTCAGATGGGTGGCTTTCTGCTGCAGCAGATGGTCCATGGGCAGATATCCGAGGTAAAAAGTCAGGCGTTTGCGGATCGTATCCTCATCGAGTTTTTTGAGTTTCAGGGGATACATCAGATTGTCCATGACCGTTCGGTGCAGCATCACCGGTTTTTGAAACACCTGCGTGACGATGGAGCCATCCGGCGGGATCTCTTTGATGTTGGCGGCGCCGAACCAGACGTCGCCCCGATAGTCCTCATCCAGCAGGCTGAGGATCTCAAAGAGCGTGGACTTGCCGGCCCCGTTGCTCCCTGAGATCTGATGGATGGCATTGCCGGAAAAACGATAGGCCGGAATATTGAGGATCTCCCGGGGATCGTGGCGTTTGACAAGGTCTTTGATCGTTATTTCCATTGGCTGTCTCCCTGGATCAACATGACGATGAGGTTGATGATCAGTGTGATGAAAAACAAAATGATGCCCAGGGCAATGGAGATGCTCTGATGGCCCATGGAGGTATACATGGAGATCGCCGTGGTCATGACCCGGGTGCTGTGGCGGATGTTGCCTCCGACGATCATCACCGTGCCGACTTCGGCAATGGCCCTGGAAAAGGCCGTCATGACCGTCGCCGTCATCTCCGGGGTCAGTTCACGGACCATCAGACGGACCATCTGGCTGTTGGATGCCCCTGATGTCCGGCCCAGCCGCAGGATATCGCGCCCTTCCCGCCGGATGATGGTCATGGTCAGCGCGCTGACCACCGGTACGATCAGAAAAAACTGAGCGATGACCATGGCCGACGGCGTATACATGAGGCCCAGGAAGCCCAGGGGACCGTTGCCGGAAATGACCAGCACCACCAGCAGCCCGACAATGACTGACGGAATGCCCATGAGGATATAAGACAGGCGGGTGGTAAACTCCCGCAGCCACCCGCCTCGTAGATAAATTAACACTGTCAGCGGTACCATGAGGAGGGCCGCCAGAATGGTGGCGGTCCCGGATACTGCCAGTGAAAGTCCGGCGATGCCGGTTATTTCAGGGTCCCACTTCAGGATCAGATCGATCGCTTCACGGATCCCATTATAAATTGAATTCATGCCTGGGTCTCTCCTTTACCTGTCGTTCCCTGTTCCCTGCGATCTGCTATGGATCCTGATGAACCCGGCAGGACTTGAATCACAAGTTTACTGCCGGTGCATCATCAGACAGAGCCCAGACCGTTTACTTGAATGTTCCTGGGAAGAACAGCTGCTGTCCGTATTCTTCTTTCCCGAATTCTTCGATGAGCGCCGTCGCTTCATCCGACAGGAGCCAGTCGATAAAGGCTTTGGCCCCTTCAGGATTCCGCACCGTGACCTTATCTTTGTTCAGCTCAATGATGCCGTACTGATTGACCAGTTCTTCGGAGGGTTTTGAAACTTCCACCAGCTTCGTGGTTTCCCTGGTGGCAAGATAGGTCGACCGGTCCGCGATGGTAAAGCCTTTTTTCTCCGCCGCCATCTGAAGCGTCTCAGACATTCCCTGGCCGATGGAGTAATACCAGTCGCTTTGTCCCTCGGGAAGGGTGACACCGGCAGCATCCCAGGTGCGTTTTTCGAAACTGTGGGTGCCAGACTCATCGCCCCTTGAAATAAAGGGCAGCTGATTGGCTTCAATGACCTTAAGCAGTTCCACGATATTTTTTTCTTCGCCCACGCTGTCTTTGACCGTTTCGTCACCGACCAGCAGAAAATCATTGTACATCAGATCGTGGCGGACCACGCCGTACCCATCGGCAACAAAGGTCTCTTCCTTGGCTTTGTCGTGGACCATCAGGACATCGGCATTGCCGGCCATGGCCGATTCAATGGCCGCGCCCGTTCCCAGGGCCACCACTTTGACTTCGATGCCTGTGGCTTCCTTGAACTTGGGCAGCAGAAAATCAAGCAGACCTGAATCCCGGGTGGATGTTGTGGTGGAGAGGATCACCTCGCCACCGGCCTGAGCCGAGGTTTGGGCAGTGGTGGTTTCGCCTGCAGCGGTCGTGCCTGCCGTAGTGGTGGCTGGCGCTGCGGGTGAACAGGCGCTGAGGAGCAGCGTCCCCAAGAGTAACGATGTGATTTTTTTCATTTTCATAATCTCCTTAACATCTTTATTTGTACCGAATCCATTTCATGAATAAACGGTTACATTTATTATACTGTTCCAAACCTCTTCCGACAAGGTGGTGTATGGTGCAAATTAGATAAGTTCTATTCTGCTTGGATCAACCCCCCGCCGCTTTGTCCCGCCTTCACTGTGATCAGAGGATCCGATGGCCGCCGTTCAGATGATAGATATTCAGACGGTCTCCCCGGATGAATCCCATCAGCGTCAGATTATTCGCCCTGGCCAGGCGAATGGACCGGTCGGTGGGGGCAGCCCGGGACAGCAGGGCCGACACTGGCGTCTTCAGGACCTTCATGGTCATTTCCGAGGCCATTCGGCCCGAAAGGAGGATCATGCAGTCGGACAGATCGGTCTCATCCATCAGCGCCCGGCCGATGAGTTTGTCCAGTGCATTGTGGCGCCCGATATCTTCCATGAAAGAGATCATGGTGTCTTGTTGGATCAGAGCGCAGGCGTGACTTCCGCCGGTCCGTGCAAACAGCTCCGAGGTATCCTGAAAGGATGCCGACAGCCGGGTGATGGATGATATGTCAAGCTCCATGGCCCGATCCGGCCGGGCCAGTGGAACCATCTCATAGGAACCGGACCCTGTGACCCCCGAGGTGGTGATGACCTTGTCCGAAGATGATGGACCGGCAGGACTCAGAGGGTCTGTCTGCACATCGATGACCAGATGAGTCCCTTCCTCCGCCACCTGTTCGATGGCAATGGCACGGATGGCCTCAGCATATGGTATGAGCCCCTGACTGAACAGATTGCCGGTGATCAGTTCCTCCAGGTGACTGGGCGTGGCATACATCGTCTGGAGAAATGCTCCGTTGAGATGGACCGACAGTTCCGCTTCGGTGATGACCTCGTCTTCGAGCTCCACTCGGACCCGCCCCTTGTACCGGATGACCGGACAGGTGACCATGGACGGTGCCAGGTCTTCCTGAAGCTGGCTGAGTGAGGAAAAGTCGGGCTCCGCCCTTTTCTGGTACTGACGCAGGTCTTTCTTATCATTGATGTTGAAAAAGATATCCCCGGAACCTTCCCCGGCGGGATAGTCGATGCGAAGAAACGAATGATGGTCGATGAAATGGCGCAGGGATCGCCGGCCGCCGGCGATGAAGGTTTCCAGTTCCTCGATCAGGTGTCTGCCGTAAAAAGCAAAGAACGGCTCCGGTTCTCCGGTGATGCGGTTGACATTGATGAGACCGTCACTGCCCCGTGGTGCCTGGGTCATCATGGCTTTCATCTGACGAATATAGGCCGGATCCAGGACGGGCATGTCGCAGGCCACAATAAAGCAATAGTCACTGGCCGCTTCAGACAAGCCGGCATGGATGCCCGCCAGGGGACCTGCCTGGGTGAATCGGTCGGATGTGATGCCCGCCTCATTGATGCGGGGGATCTCACTGAGAGAATCCGGATCATTGGTCACCACGATGACTTGGGAAAAGATATCCAGCAGAAGGTCCAGATTCCGTGCCAGGAGGTATTCATCATTAAGCTGCAGAAGCTGCTTGTCAAAGCCCATGCGCAGACTCCTGCCGCCGGCCAGAATGATGGCGGTATCAGTGGTGTTCATGCTGATGATGATGTGCGGTATCGGGTACGGCACACTCTGCGTCCCGGCCCGTCAGGATATCCAATCCGTGCCCCAGCTGGTCGATGATGCTGTTGAGATTTTCCCGGCAGGCTTTGGGCGAGCCGGGCAGATTGATGATCAGCGTCGTATTGCGAAGGACAGAAGCCGCCCTTGAGAGCATGGCCCGGCGAGTCACTTTCATGCTGTCGGCCCGCATGGCTTCACTGATCCCCGGCACATCACGGGTCATGATTGCCCTGGTGGCCTCCGGGGTGACATCCCGCAGGGAGAAGCCGGTCCCGCCCGTCGTCAGGATCAGATCCAGTTTCAGATCATCCGCCATGCGGATCAGTTCGGACTGGATCTGTTCAAAATCGTCCGGGATCAGGCGATACTCCGCCACTTCGTATTGATGTTCCTTTAAAATCTCTTCAATGACCTTCACCGACAGATCTTCCCGCTCTCCGCGGGCCCCCTTGTCGCTCAGGGTCAGAATGCCTGCTCGATACATGATGCTACCTCCGGTCAATGTGTTGTTAATCCTGATCGATGTGAATGGTGATCACTGGATGCTTCCCACTTCAGGGGAAGGATCCGGCGGGTGCCATGGGGATCCCCTCATTTTGCCCTTCTTCCATTGTACACGAAATCATCGCCTTTGTTGACACTAACCAGGGCCATGGGCCCGATCGATCCGCCGTTTTTGTATCACAAATCAAACAAACTGTACCCCACCGGTCATTCAAAGCCTAAAGACCATGCTATAGTGATTATTGGTAAAAATCAGTGATCCCATGCAACGGGAGCATCCCGGAACAG
>CAYYVR010000044.1:10417-13610 GCA_964475185.1 uncultured Clostridium sp.
GACGGTCAACCCGGATCCAGGCCTGAATCGGCGAGCCGGTCCGGCGAGTCGGAATGAAACCAGGGAACTGTCTGGGCAGATTCTGATCAAGCCGCAACGCTTTGCAGCCAGTGACAAAAATTCTTATCCATTAATATCAATTCAATTATACGGAAAGCTCAACGCTTCCCGGAAGGACTCCCTATGCCTGATGAAATAAAGAACCTATCCCATAAAAAGATGACCAAATCTCAGATGATCCTCAACGGTCCCCTCTATCAGGTGATCTGGATGATCTCGATGCCGCTGATCATCAACAACCTGATTATGACATTCTACAATATGGCGGATGCCGTTTTCGTCGGTCAGCTGGGAACCACTGAATTTGCGGCTGTTTCCTTCGTCAATCCGGTCATGTTCCTATTCCGTTCCATTGGCCTGGGGATACAGATCGCCGGCACTTCGATCCTCTCACAACTCATTGGCCGGGACAGAATCACGGAAGCCAAAGAGTACGCCTGGCACGTCATGCTTTTTACCGCCGGCATCGGGTTACTGCTCGGGATCATCGGCTGGATGGGGACGCCCTGGATCATTGCTTTCATGGGCGGCACCGGCCGGTTCGGTGAGCTCTCGCAAAGCTATCTGCGCTACGTATTCCTGGGCGTGCCGCCGCAGATCGTCTTCATGGGCTTTATGGCCATCATGAATGCCCAGGGCAACACCAAATCCACTACCTTTGTCAATTCAGCCGCCGCCATCCTCAATGTGGTATTAGATCCGTTCTTCATTTTTCACCGGATCCCGGTCATCGGCCTGCCCGGTCTGGGCCTGGGCGTAGCCGGAGCGGCAATTGCCACTTCCATCGCCCACCTGTTCCTGATGATCCTGGGCTACTATGTCATGCGGCGAACCTCCCGCACCCTGCCGGTGTCTTTCCGCAACATTGCCTTTGACGGCGCCAAACTGAAAAAACTGGTTTCCGTGGGCCTGCCCAGCTCCGCCGGCCATTCCGGCGCCGCGTTCGGATTCATCATTCTCAATACATTCATCGCCAAATACGGAACGTCCCTCATGGCCGCTTTCAGCCTCATCAACCGGATCAATGATATGATCATGCTGCCTGCCATGGGCATTGGTTCGGGCCTGACTTCCATCGTCGGCCAGAACATGGGGGCCGGGAAAATGGATCGGATCCGGGAAGGGTTTGCCAAAGCCATCAGGCTTTCACTGGGCATCAGTGTCATCGGCACCATCCTGATCTACCTGTTCCGCTACCGGCTGCTTTATTTCTTCACCCCCACCGCCGAAGCGCTCATGGTGGAACAGGCCATGGAATACCTGGTCTTCATCCTGCCGACGATCCCGCTCATGGGCCTGTTTTCGATTTTTCAGGGGCTGTTCCAGGGATCGGGGCACACCAATTACTCCATGTTCATGGCCATTGGCCGGCTCTGGCTCATTCGGATCCCCATGATCCTCCTGCTGGAACGATTCACGGGACTGGGGCAGCGCAGCATCTGGATCGCCATGAATGTTTCAAACATCGCCGTGATCGTCTATGGCTTTTGGATCTACCGCTCCAACCGCTGGACAAGAAATGTCTTTTAGCAGGCGGCCCACTGCGATCAATGAAGCGGATTCCACCGCAGGGGATGATCTCCCATGATCAGCCCGCACCCTGTCAGATCACCTGAAATCTTCAATTTGATTGAAGACTTCAGGTGATTTTTCAATTCCGGCGGGGATCTCCAAAGATCCTGGATTTTAAAATGGGGGTGTCCCCTGCGCTGTAAATAGTCGACTACAGCTGATTGGCCCAATCGAATTGGGCCATCGATCTGTTTGATGAATCTTCCCTTTCCTTTTTTCTCAAGTGTTTTCAAATCGCATCAAATTATGTATTTATGTCATACATAATTAAGATTGTTAAATAATCTCCAATTTCGATTGGATGACCTCTAATTCGGGCGAATAAGCATTGCGCAGTGATTCAATTAAACCTATAATATAACCGGTGCAAACTAATCAATAATCATTGTCATTAACACGCCCTGCTCATCATGATCGGGCCCGATCCGCACTTCATCAAAGGAGAGTTCCTCATGTATCTGCCATCCCTGATCAGTTTTTTGATTTTCGTCATCCTGAGTATATTTTTGGTCTTATCGTCCCTGTTCAATGCCCTCTCCACAGGGTCTTTCCTGTTTTCAGCGGTCCTCCTGCTGATCCTGATCGGCCTGATATCAGGCCATCATCATGAGTATCAGATCGTTCTCGTGGAAGACCGGAAACGGCTTAAAGAGGGAAAGCTAAACCGCTTTGATCTGTATGTGGTGATTTCCACCCTGGCCGCAACGGTCCTGACCTTCTATCTGAACAATAATCTGGAGCTAGGCGGCGTTGTCGCCTCGGCACTGGTGGGCCTCATGGGTCCGCTGCTGTTCCCGAAACTGCAGCGCTCGATCTTCTGCGGTTCCTTTGCCGGCATGGCCTCAACCATGATCTTCACCAGCATCTGGTGGGTCGCACTGGCCGGATTGCTGTCCGGATTGCTTTTGGCAGCTTCCCGGGAGATCTACGACGGATTCGGCGGAAAACTGGGCGCTTCCGGTTTCTTCGGAACCGTTTCCGTGTCCATTCTGGCCAACCGGTTCATCTACCTCAACGAAATGGGCGATCTCAACCGCGATTACAACCTGGTATTCTACTTTATTCTCGGTGCCGTCGTCACCTACCACGTCAATAAGATCAACCACACCGGAACCATTTTTGCCTCCTCCATGGTCGGTCTCATCGCCGGACTGATCTTCCCGCCCCTGTACGGTCCCATCGGTGCCAGCTATGCGGTGGCCGCCTTCTGCGGATCCTTTGTCGGAATGACCGTCCTGGATCGTCTGACCAATGAATTCTACCTGTTCGTGACCTCCTTGTTCGGCGGAGTCATCTTCCTTTATTCCCAGATCAACTTCATCGGTCTGGGCGGAAAACTGGGAACAACCGCCTTTGCCTCCGTGGTAGCCTGGTGGGGACTCCTCTACCTCTATGATCAGTCCATCGATCCCCACGAACGGGCCCGGAAACTCCGAAAAAAAGCCAGGGAATTGAAATCCCAGAGTCAGTGATGACTCGTCAGCCTTTGGATCCAGATGAATAAAGACATGAAAAGGAAGCAGCCCGCTGCTTCCTTTTGATTTGCATCTTCATTTGAATA